>JAICIO010000021.1 GCA_025924315.1 Phycisphaerae bacterium | reverse complement strand
CAGGATCCGAACAGCGTTCTGGGCAAGGTCCTTCGCATCAATTCCGATGGCACGATTCCGAGCGACAATCCGTACTACGACATCAATAGTGGAACCAACCGCGCCATCTGGGCTTCGGGATTACGCAACCCGTTTACCGCCGCGATCGATCCCGTTACCGGACAATTCTTCATCAACGACGTCGGTCAGGCCACCGCCGAGGAAATCGACGAAGGCGCCGCCGGCGCGAACTACGGATGGTCCACCACCGAAGGCACGTTCGATCAGACGATGTATCCGAATTTCACGGAGCCGTTCTACTCGTACTTGCACCTGAACGGTCGCCAGGCCGTGACCGGTGGAACGTTTTACGAACCGCCGGTTGCGACATTCGGCAATCAGTACGCGGGGAAATACTTCTTCGAAGATTTCGGCACCGGTGAGGTGCTGACGATCGATCCCGCGACGAAGGCGATGACGACCTTCGGCACGGGCTTCTCATATCCTGTCGGACTGCACACCGGACCGGACGGCGCGCTCTACATGCTCTCGCGCGGCGCGCCTGCGGGTGGCGCGACGGGCGCGGGGCTCGGGCAGGTCTTGAAGATTCAGGCGAACAGTGCGCTCCTCGGCCCGCCGACGGGCTACGCGACGGGGACGAATTCACACTCGGTCGCGAACGCGGATCTCAATGGCGACGGCAAGCTCGACCTGGCGGTCGCGAACGCGGGCAGCAATTCGGTCAGCGTGCTCTTCGGCAACGGCGACGGCACGTTTCAGCCCGCGACAGATTACGGCGTGGGCGACGAGCCGAAAGCGGTGATGGCGGGCGATCTCAACGGCGATGGGAAGATCGACCTCGCCACGTGCTCGCAGGGCGATGGCAGGATCAGCATCCTGATCAACAACGGCGACGGCACATACACGACTGCAGTGAATTACACCGGCACAACCGGCGCACACGAGCTGGCGCTCGCGGACCTCGACGGCGACGGCGATCTCGACATCGCCGAATGCGGCTGGGGCGCGAGCCTCGTCCGCACGCTCTTCAACAACGGCTCGGGCATTTTCAGCGGCGCAAAGGACTATACGGTCGGCTCCGCGCCGCACTCGGTCGTCGCAAAAGATCTCAATGGCGATGGCAAGGCGGACCTCGCGGTTGCGGATCTCAGCAGCAGCAACCTCGCGGTGCTCATCAACAAAGGCGGCGGACTCTTCAACTCCGGCAAGTTCTATGCCACCGGAAGCGCGCCGCACTCGGTCCGCGCCGCCGACTTCAACGGCGACGGAAAACTTGACCTCGTCGCGGCGTGCCAGAGTTCCAATGCGCTCAGCGTCCTGATCAACAACGGCGATGGGACTTTCAAGACGAAGGTGAATTACGCGGTCGGCCCGGTGCCGAAAGGCGTCGCGATTGGGGATCTCAACAACGACGGCAAGCTCGATCTCGTCGCTGCCAACACCGCGGGCAACTATCCGGACGGCTCCGACCCCGCGGGCATGACCATCAGCGTCCTCTTCGGCAACGGCAATGGCACCTTCGCCCCCGCGACGACGTTCAACACCGGCGACACGCCCTTCTGCGTCACGCTCGGCGATTTCGACGGCGACGGCGATCTCGATGTCGCCACCGCCAACTGGCACAGCAACGACGTAACCGTGCTGAAGAACTTCACGTTCACAAACGGTCAACTTCCACCCCCGCCGCCGGCGCAGCTTGGCACGCTCAGCGGATTTTGCTTCAACGACACGAACTTGAACGGGGCGTATGACGCGAGTGAGCAAAAGACGAGTGGCAAAACCGTTTTCCTCGACACGAACAACAACGACAAGCTCGACGCGGGCGAGCAGTCCATGGTGACGGACGCCAACGGGAACTTCAGCTTCGTGAATCTATCGGCCGGCACGTACCACGTGCGGCGCGTCTTCCCCAGCGGCTACACCTACAGCACCGCGATGATCGATATCACGTTGGGCGCGGGAGACATCGCGACGAACCTCGCGATCGGATCGAAATCGATCAGCGCATCGCCTCCGCCTCCGTCCGGCACAGGAACGATCAGCGGATTCGCATTCAACGACACGAACAAGAACGGCAAGTACGACACCGGCGAGCAGAAGACGAGCGGGAAGACGGTCTTTCTCGACACGAACAACAATGGGAAGCTCGATAGTGGCGAGAAGTCGATCGTGACGAACAGCAGCGGCACATTCAGTTTCACAGGTCTGAGCGCCGGCACGTATCACGTGCGAAGAGTTTTCCCAAGTGGATACACGTACAGCACGGCGCTGGTCGACATCGTCCTTGGTGCGGGACAAACCTTCAGCAACGTCGCGATTGGCTCGAAGCCAACCGGGTGACGAAGCATCTGTCGCGCATGTCATCCTGAGCGAAGCGAAGGATCTCGAAATGGGACGCCGCGTACGAAATCGAGATCCTTCGTTTCGCTCAGAGTCTGTGATTTTTTGCGTCGCGAGGGCAAGATGCCCTCGCCACGCTGAAAAGATCACACGCTCTCAGGATGACAGTTGCGCGTCAGGTCTATTTGGATGCCGTCTGAGGTTTCACCGGCTTCAGCGACTCGAGATACCCCACCAGCGACGCAAAATCGTCGACCGTGAGCTTGTCCGCCAAGCCGGTTGGCATGATCGACTCCGGCAGCGTCGTCCGCGATTTGATTTTGGACTTGGGCACGATCGTCACCTTGCCGGAGGCGTCGCCGAGGCGCACGTCGTCGGCCGTTTCCTTTGAGATGAAGCCGATGTACTCGACGTCTTTGCCGTCATCGCCCGTCGCCACGATCTTCTGCGTCGCGAAGCCTTGCGCGATCTGCGCGCTGGGGCGAAGGATCGAGGTGACGAAGTAATTGCGATCGTATTTCGCGCCGGCATCGCCGAGATACGGCGCTTTCGGCGTTTCGTCCGGATCGGTGGTGTGACACTTCACGCAACCTTGCACCTCGAAGAGATGCCGGCCCTGCTTCACATCGGGCTTGATGCTCGGATCGCCTAAAGCGGCGACGAGTTCGCCCGGCTCGAACTCCGCGGCGCGGAAGCGGATTCTCGCGAAGACCCCACTGTCGGCGGCGTTGTTGTTCACCTTCATCAGAAGCGTATTGGCGCCTTTCTTCAGGTTTACATGAACCTGGTCGCGCTCGACGGAGAGGGCGCGGTTCACGTTCTTGGCGAGGATCTTCGCGCCGTTCAGCCACGCGGTCAGGCCGTCATCGCTCCCGAAGGTCATGATTGCCGATCCCGGCTCCGATGCGTTGTACGTCGCGTTGAAATATTGAACCGACGAATCCGGCATCGACAGCTTGGCGGCGCCGGTGGAGTTTTTCACCTGGAATTTCGTCCACGCGAACGGCTTTCCGTCCGCGGTGATGGTCTCGAACGGCCCCGCCGGCGTTTTCTCCGGCCCCATTTGCGCGGCGAAGGAATCGCCCTTCACGGGAATCGGCCCGGCGGTCATGTATTCGTAGAACACACCGGAGAGCTGGATCTGCGAGAGGAGCTTTGACACCTCTTCCTGGGGCAGCCGCTTGTCCGCGAGGAACGCGTTGGTTGCGTTTAATACTTTGCTGTACACGTCCTTCGCATCGCTGCTCGCCAGCGACGAGGTTCCTTTCACCATCGCCTTGCTGACGGGAAGGATCTGATCGTCCGGAACTTTCGCCGGACCAAAGTCCGCCAAGGCCAGCAGCGCTGGATTCTGATCGACGTATTTCCCCGCCAGCTGCACGAGCTTCGGGATCGACGGCACATCTTCCAGATGCGCGACCGCCGCGATGGCCGCCTGACGTGTTTCCTTGCGCTTCTCGTCGAGCAGCGGACGGATGCGCGCGAGCATCGGCTCGCCGTTCTCCTTTTTCGTGCGCGACAGCGCCGTCAGCAGCGCATCGATCTGCTTGGGATCGTTGTCCTGCCACATCTTCTCGACGGCCGCTTTGCATTCCGGCTTGTCGACGCGAACGATCGTCTGCGCCGCCGCGGCGCGGATGGGTTGCTGATCGGACTTGGTCAGCTCGACCATCTTGTCGAGTGCGTCGATCGCCTTTCGCATTTTCACGCCATTGGCGACGGCATCGACGACGCGCGCCGGTGGATTCTTCTGCTGCGCGATGGCGGTGGCGATATGGAACAGCAGATCAAAGCCCTGATCACCGGAGACGCGCACGAGCGAATCGGCCGCGTCTCCACGCAGGTTCGCATCCTGGGTTTCGTCGAGCGCGATTTTTTCGAGCGCCGCCGCGACCGCGGGGTCATCGGCCTTGAGCTGCACAATCGCGCGCGCCGCCTCCATTTGCAACGGACCAGGGTTTTGCGCGAGCTTCGCAAGCTGCGGCGCGGCTTCGGTCACGCGGCAGAAGCCGATCTGAGCGACCGCGGCCTTGGCGATCGCGGGATTGGAGCTGGCGACGAATTCGCCGAGATAAGCCGCGACGCGATTGCTCTCCGCCCAGTTCGCGGCCTTGTAGTACGGACCGTGCGTATCGGGCCGCGTTTCCCACCAGCTGCCGTCCCATGGTGCTTCGGTCTGATAGAGGCGAGCGAGCGACTTCATCGCCTCCGCCTGCAGCGCCGGATCCTTGACCGCGGGGATATACGCATGCAGCGCTTCGATCACCCGCGGGCTGTAGAGCCCGCGCATCACGACCAGAATTCCCTTCGCAAGCTCTGGCCGCGTGCCGGGCTTGAGCGCCGCGATGCAGGCATCGAATGCGTTCATGCGCTGAAGCGACCGCATCGCCGCGTGGTGGATCATCACATCCGGATCCGCCATGAGCGGAACGAGCGCCTCCGCATATCGTGCATCAAGCCGGCCCAGCGCCACCGCCGCCTGCTCGCGCACGCGGGGGTTCGCATCCTTCGTCGCGTTCACAAAAATCTGCGGATCGACCGATGCAATTTGATCGTCGCGGTTCGACAGCGCGCGAATCGCGTGTTCGCGCATCGCGGGGTCATTCACGAGCTTCGCGAGCGTTTCGTTCGACGCCTCGCCTTCGGTTTCCTTCAGTGTATACATCGCCGCCACGCGCGCGTCGATCGACGGGTTGTGCTCGAGGATGCTGCGCAGCCCGATCGCATAAGCCGGTCCCCCGCCGCGGTGGATGATCTCGCGCTGGGCGTTGATCCGCCACACGCTGCTGCCGTAGGCGAGCCAGTCGAGCAGTTGAAACGTGCTCGCTTCCGACAACTTCGGCATCGGCGGTTGCGCGGGCATGCCCTTCGGCGTGATCATCGAGATGATGCCCTTTGCGTCGCTGTTCCCCCAGCTCTTGCGGTCCCAGTCGCAGAAATACAAGCGCCCGCGCGCGTCCATGTCCACGTCGGTCGGCGCGTTGCCCTTGATGAAGTCGTTCGAGTTGATGTCGTACGTCGCGCCCTTGGGCTTCAGATCGTGGCGATAGAGCGTGCCCTTCACCCAGTCGAGCGTGTAAAGCGCATTGTTCCACGGGGCAGGCCAGCGCGAATCCTGCACGAAGAGCGATCCCGTCGCGCTGCCGGAGCCGTAGTCGGCGATGCACGGGATCATCTCGTCCTGAAAGTTCACATAAAAACTCGGGTAGCCGTAGTTCGCGTTGCGCTGGATGTGCGCGACGCGCGACCACCAGCCGTCGCCGTCGTTGGTGTTGTCGCGGGTGAAGATGTCCATCCGCGGAGAGATCGAAACGTCGAAGATGTTTCGCTCGCCGTGCGAGTAGACCTCGAGCATCGTGCCGTCGGGCCGCACGCGCACAACGCCCCCGCCATGCAACTGAATCGTTCGCCCATCCGTGCCGGTCGCCTTCACGATCCCCTTGTCACCTACGCTCACGTAGAGAAACCCATCGATGCCCATGCGTACGCCGGACGGGATGTGATGCACGAGCCCCTGCGGAACGGGACCGAAGCCGGTGATGAGCTCTTCGCGCTGATCCGCGACACCGTCGCCGTTCGTGTCGCGCAAGGCGGTGAGAAACGGCGCGTTCGTGACATACAACGTATCACCGACGAAGCACATGCCTTGCGGGGCGCACAAACCCGTCGCGAAGGTGATGAACTGATCCGCCTGCCCGTCGCCATTGGTGTCGCGGCAGAGCATGACCTTGCCGAGGCCCATCTCGCGTTTGTCGGAAGTATTGTAAGGATCTTCACCGATGTAGACGTCGCCATTCGGTGAGACGGCCATCGACGCCGGGCTGAAGATATCCGGCGCCGCCGCGACGATCTTCACGTCGAATTCCTTCGGCACGGTCGGCTTGGGAACGTTCGCATACCGGTCGGACGGATCCGCCGGCTGCTGTGCGGCGGTTGCCTTCGCTTTATCTCCTGCTTTCCCCCGCGGATGCGGCGCCTTGTCGGCAGCAAAAGACGAAATCGCCACGGCCAGGCCGACCAGTAAACAGACAACGTATCGCAAGCACACTCCTCGGTGGAAGTCGAAGCCAATCAAGTCCCGAGTATTACGCCGCCGGGGGTGGGATGTTGTCAAATCGCCCGCGTGTGGCACAGCCGCCCGCGGCTGTGCTCCTGTCACATCACAGCTTACGAGATGAAGTACCGGTTTGGCCTTGTCTTGGGTACGTTGCACCCACACCGCTCACAATTCAGACATTCGGGCGAACAGAAAGAGCGTCGGGACACCCGCCGGAACTGCTACGATGACTGCTATCAGCGGACTGAGCGAGAAGAAGTAAATCACTAGCGTTGAGACAAGGCCGACGCACGTTCCGTACAACGCGAGCAAAGACAGCCAGGCTTTAGCCGGCCAACGATCTTTAGGCGAATGTTCCGGCAAAGCCAGGCAAACGATCGCGATCACGAGACAAGATATTGTGAGAGCAATAGTGGTGGTCACCGCGGTTCGTCCTGAATAATTGCCGGCACGGTCGGCCCATTACTCAGCCGGGCGAGTCGTCGTCCCTTTGACAAAGTTCTTCATGCGACCGTTATACGCTTCCAAATACTTCTCGTTCGAGACACGCGATGCCTCACCGAGATTGGAATACCACGGCCACGACCAGACTTCGACACCATCTTCGTGCTCCCCGGTGAACTTGCTCTCCGCGTGGAGATCCGTGGGCGGCAGCGTCACCATACGGTAATAGCGCGTCGTGCCCGCATCATGGTCTGCGATGCACTCCGTCGCTCCGGCAGCAACTGCCCAATGCGACGCTTCCATTTCCCACCATATGCGCTGAAAGCGGTAATACTCATACCCTGCCACCAACGCGACAGTGAGCATCGCATTCAACCAGAGCGAGAACAACAACAGCCGGTTGCGCTTTTTAAATCGCTGCATCACGTCGCTCTTTGTTATCGCTGGCAACTCGGATGCGATCAAAGTCCGGCGGAGCCGGACCTACACTACGTTATTTCCCCGCCAGCGCCAGTTCCTCGCGTAAAGCCGTCGCGATCTGCTCGATGCACGGCTCGTCGAGGTACTCGAAGTATCGTCTTCCCAGGTTCCGGTCGCTCGAACGGAAGACCAGCGCGACGCCGCGGCCGCTGCCGAGGCTCCTCGCCACTTGCACGTCGCTCACGCACCGGCGAGCAAAGCAGCGACGCCGTGCGAAGAACCGGCCGCGGCGTTCCACGCACAATTCCTTCGCGGTAACTTCCAATACGTACGTCCAGCCCGATTGCACCCACAGGATCCCGAAAACGACGGCGCCCATGGCGCCGATGAACCAGAGCAGGCCGAGCGAGCCAATGAGCAACGATCGCGATCGTGCTCCCAACACGCCCGACAGCACAAACGCGATCGCGGCGCTGCCGGCCAGCAGGAAACGGTTGCGCGCCTTGCGTCGCGAGGCCTTCGGATAGTTGACGACGATCCGCAGCGACCCGTCCCCGCCGCGCTCGCTGAGCACCGGATCAACATCGCCCTCCCGCCCGTCACGATAGCGCAGCCGCTGTAACACGCGCGGCCATCGTATCGGGCGGTGGAAAAGCGGTCACGTTGAGGCCGACCGGTCCGTTGCAGTGCAGGGCTATCCAGCCCCTCCCGCGGCAGCTCTTTCGTCTGGTGCCCACGATCGAAGATGCGCTGCTGGACGGAAGTTCATCATCTGGTCGAACCAGAGCAGATTCGCGATCAAATCCTTTGGGAATTCAAAGCGAAAAGCTTTTCCATCACGCCCTTGCTCGACACGGATTTCGACACTCGCGGTGTCACTTTCGTTTCTCCCGTAGATGGGGAGGAAGAAGCGCCGGTATGTCAGCCCAGGCATTCCGTTGAACGGGCGGGTGTTGAGGACTTGCTTTAACGCCGCGTACGACGCCGCCGAGATACCAAGTTCGAATACGCGGTCGGATCCTTCTCGATGAAGACCGATTGCGGCGAAGAAGTGATCGCCACGTTGGTAGGCGTCGACAATCTCAGGATGCTTTCGAACGTCTTCGCGCATCGACCCGCAGAGCGTCGATAACATCGCATTCATCAGCGCTGCACCACCTATCGTGCTGAATGAAGTCGGTTCGGCTCGGCACGGGAATATTACACCGCGCGGTTTAGGTGCTGCAAGGATCGGACGGGCTGACGAGAGAAAGCTCAGATCGATCCGCGACCCTGTTGCAACTTGTCGATCTCCGTTTCGAATTCCACGCGTCGTTCGGGCTCCAGTTCAATCAGGCGGCGGTAGGCTGCGATAGCCTGGTTCGCCTTGCCGCGGGATTTCAGGATCCATGAGTAGGTTTGATACGCGGGCCAGCTCTCGGGCGCGAGCTTGACGGCTTTGGCGGCGGCGGATTCGGCTTCGTCCCAGCGGCCAGTCTCGGCGGCGGCGATGGCGATGTTGTTGTAGACGGCGAAGCAGTTCGGATCTTTCTGGGCGTTGTCCTGCCAGAGGGCGAGTTCGTCCGTGAAGAGATGTGATCGCTGGAACGTCATTGCGAAGAGGATTGCCAGCGCGATCGTGCAGGCGCCGTATCGAAGCGGCGCGGCGAATTTCGATATGCACCAGCCGACTCCGCACAGCAGCACGGGCAGTGCGAAGTAGACCCAGTGGTCGGCGACGGGCGAGATGTACCAGAAGGCGAGGTCCATGAAGCCGAGGATCGGCGCCAGGAGCAGGATGAACGAGGCCATCAGGACGATCGGCGCGCGGCGATGTCCGCGCCAGGCAATGATGAGTCCAATCGCCAGCACGAGCGCGATGACGACGAGCGGGACGTCGTTCGTCCATTGAGCCGGGCTGTCGCTCCACTGCGGATGGAAGATCGCGAGATGATTGGGCCAGAACGTCTGATACACAAAAAATGCGACTGTCTTGGACGCATGGATGAAGCGGCCAGCAAGCGTGAGCGCCTGTGTGTGCCCGAGCGCCGCCGATTTGATTTGCAATCTCGCGGCGATCCAGATCGGCAGGCACGCTACGACGAGCACGGGCAGAAACGGCAGCGCGCGGCGCCACGTCATCTTCCCCTCTCGCCACCAGAGCAGCAGAAGCAAGACCACCGGCATCAACACGGCCGCGGGTTTCGCCAGCGCCGACGCGGCTGTGAAGGCCAGAGCGGCGGCGTACGAGATTTTCGTTCTGCGCTTCAGGAAGTCCGTCAGCGCCAGCGCGCCGCATAACGCCAGCAGCATCGAGAGCGTGTTGTTCTGATGAATGATCCACGCGACGGTGGCGGTGTTGATCGGGTGAATGGCCCACGCCGCCGCGGCGAACCATGCGAGGGCGATCTTCCATTCTTTCAAAAGTGCAAAGAGCAGAAGCGTCGACGCGATATGCATCGCGAGGTTCACGATGTGAAACACCAGCGGCGAGTGATTGCTGTTGTGCCACTGGATCCAGATGAGCGTGTATGTCAGCGGGCAATAGTCGGCGGTCTGGCCCGACCAGATTTCCCACAGCCCATGATCGGAGCTCGCGATCGTGAGGTTGTGGCTGATGTACGTCTGATCGTCGAGCCGCAGAAATGGTCCGCGGAGGCTTGGGAAGTAGGCGGCGGCACACAACAGCACGAGCGCGAGCGATTGCAGCGCGCGGCCTTGCCTGTTGGAATCAGTTGTATCCCCTGCCGTTTCTGCCATCATGGAACATCCTATGGCAAATTATCCTCAAGTTGGATCGGCGGCGCCGAAGTTTGATCTGCCGACGAGCACCGGCAAATCGATCAAGCTCGACGATTTCAAAGGCAAGAAAACGGTCGTGCTCTATTTCTATCCGAAGGCCGACACGCCCGGCTGCACGAAGGAGGCCTGCGGATTTCGCGATGCGATCGCCGACTATGAGAAAGGCGACGTCGCCGTCCTCGGCATCAGCCCGGATCCCGTGAAGGATGTGGAGAAGTTCTCGACGAAGTTTCACCTGAACTTTCCGCTGCTCGCGGATGCCGATCATTCGATCGCGGAGAAGTATGGCGTGTGGCAGGAAAAGAGCATGTACGGCAAGAAGTACACGGGCGCCGCCCGCACGACGTTCGTGATCGACAAGAACGGAAAAATCGCGCGCGTGTTTGAGAAGGTGAAGCCCGACGGGCACGACCAGGAAGTGCTCGAGTGGATCAAGTCGAACGAGAAATGACCGCCGAATGTTGCGCGGGAATCAATTACTCGTATCGTAAGCACGTGTCACCCTGAGCTGAAGGCGAAGGATCTCGAAATCGAACATCGCTTTGGATATCGAGATTCTTCGCTTAGCTCAGAATGACGGATCAGCGCAAGCGAATGCTCGTCAGTGCAAAAGGATGATGCAGCGGCGCCTCTTCAATCTCTTCGCGGCGCTTTCGTTCCTGCTGTGCATCGGCTGCATCGCGCTGGCGGTGCTGGCTCGGTATCGGACGGACACCATCGGCTGGGCCGGCTGGCGCGACGAAGCGTCGCAAGAGTGGCACGGCTGGGGGATCAATTCCGAAGGGTGGCGGATCACTGTCTATTATTTTTGGTCGCGTGCCGGCAAATTCGATGACCCAACCGGCATGAACGGCACGGTGCCGGACATGACCCCGCATGCGTTTCATCACGTGATGGCCGACCGGTCCACGCCCGCGAGCGTTGTCTGCAAACGGATTCCCTACTCCGCGTCGCTCTACTTTTATTTCATTGGAGTGCCTCACCTGCTCCTGGCAGTACTCGCGGCGATCGCGCCGATTGTTACGGCGGGTCGATTCGCGAGAGGCATGATCGAACGCCGCGTCGGCGCGAAACGCAGCGCGTCGGGTTGCTGCCCGGCGTGCGGCTACGACCTTCGCGGGAGCAGCGATCGCTGCCCTGAGTGCGGAAGTCCTCGAAATCATCTCGCGGCCGGAGTTTCCAGTTGATCGAGCGACGGAGCTCACTTCTTCCTGCCGGGATCCATGAACCATTCGTCGCCGAGCTGTAGGCCGGGGCACATCACCAGTTGGAATGCCTGCTTGCTGTGAACGGATCTGCCACTGTCGTTCATCGTGAAATCCGATGTCCAGCGCGTCGGATACCATGGACCATTGGGTAACTGTTTCCAGTCGAGAAAGATCGTCGTCGAACTGTTGGCGATGCTCTTCCCATCCTTCTCATACTGAACGGTCGTCCATTCGATCGGCATGTCGTCCCGCGAGGGGTCGAGCCAGAAATCGCTCACGTTGAGTTGCTTCGTCGAGTCGAGGTCGAAGAGATACTGTTCGACGTGCAGATCTATTTTCCCGAGATGTTTCTTCTGGTCAGTGAGGAGCGAAGCCTTCGCGTCGGCGCCGGAGAGACCCATACGCGTGCGCGTCGGCCAGATGATGCCCGGCAGCGACATCTGGGCCCTATCGACTGGGATTGTCTGCTTCATTCGGCCTTCGAGCGCGCGAGAGTAATAGTCTCGCCGCGAAGCGCCTCCACCCTGCCACACCGTCTTGCCATCCGACACTGTAAAGTCCGAGGGAAGTGCATCGCGTAATCGATCCAACACCACTTTGCAGTCGCTCGGCGGCCAGGTGTCGAACGGCTCAACCGCGACGTCGCGCGGGTTGCCAGGCGCGTACTGCTTTCGACCGACGAGGAAGCGCTGGCGGAACCATTTCTGACCTTGACCCGCGTAAACAATCACCGCCCCTTCGCGGTCCGGCTTGTCCGGGTGATCGACATCCATTTCGCTTTCAAGGGCAACGAAATCTCCGAAGCCCTTCTCGTAGCGCTTCTCCAAGCGCTCGAACAGCGCGTTGACGTCTCCTTTGATTCGATTGTCGACCATCTTCGTGTCACGCGGGACGCCCAGCGCATGAAGGTCCTTGATGGGTGGAACGTACGCGTAGGTGATGGTCTCATGCTCTCCGTCGTCCAGGACGACGCTGGTCTTCTGAATGAGGTTTGTTTTCGGATCGACCCAGATGGTCGCGGAGGTGAGTTGCTGCGTTTGCTCTCGCGTCGACGACGTGGTCGGAACACGCTTCCTGAAATCGAGGTCCAGCCGCTTGAGTCCGTTGTCGTTCGACTCGCGAACAGCGGGCTTTTCATCGCCGTGCTCCTGTAGCGATGCGATCGTCTCCGCGAGCGTGATCGGATACTTCATCATGCTCTCGGCCCAACCTTTGGCGAAAGAGTCGGTGATGTCGCCGACGAGAATCTGTCCCTTCGCGCTGTCGTAGATGACTTCCTGTTTATTGGGAATGTCCCACATCTGGATTTCGCGATGCCCATCGACGCTGTTGTCGTGGATCGTCGTGCCGGTGACCTTATCGAAGTACATGTCGGCGGATGTCGGCATGTTCGGCTGAGTGGCCGCCGCGTCGGAGTTGTAGCGGATGCGAACCCAGCCGTGGTACGCCTGAGTCGCGGCGGCGGCGTGGGCGAGGGTTTCGGCCGCGGTCGCGGGTTGCGGGGCGAAGGTGAACCAGGCGATCGATGCGAGCGCGGCAACGAGCGCGGCAATGCTGGTGGACATGATGATCCTTCGAAAGGCTTTGTGTTGAGTTCGACTGCTCTGTCTAAGTGCAGCTGACGCAGCCGCGAGCGCGGCGCGCGTCGCCTCGTCGCTCGGGTTGATCGTTTGAAGCGAGCGGAGGTTTGCGAGGATGTCGCGTTCGGTTGGGCTATTCATGAGGCACCTGCCTGAGCGGCTCGATCTCTTTCGGCGCGAGGCGCTCGCGAAGTTGCCGGATTCCGGCGTGACACAGCGCTCGCACCTGATGAGCCGTCTTGTTCATTCGGGCGGCGCAGTCGTCGTACGAAAGGTCCTCGATGAACCGCAGCACCATCGCCTCGCGCGTGAACTCGGAAAGGTCCTGCAACGCGCCGAGCGTCTGATCGATCTGCTCGGCGTCGATCAGGCGGTCGAGCGGATCGATGGGCGAATCCACCGGTTCGGTCTGCATCGACTCGTGCGTCCGCCGATTGCGTCGCCATGCGAAGGCGAGGTTGATCGCGGCTCTGGTGGCATACGCGGTCGGGTTGGCGGCTCGTCGAAAGCCATCGGAGCCCGCCAATTGCAGGAACAGCTGCTGGAAGAGGTCATGGGCGACCTCCTGGCGCAGGGTTAGCCGGGTCAGGAGGGCGAACAGCCTCGCCCCGTCGCGGTCCAGCAGGCTCTGCAAGCCGTCCTTCAACCCATTGCTCCCATCTGCCAGGCCTTCGATGTTAATGATGCGCTCGATCGAGTTGCGCAAATTCACAATTGCTTGATGCTGGGGGGCCGATCTGATACACCGTGCTCTGGGACGTTAGAAGGAGCATATCAACATGGCCAAAAAGCCAACGTCGTCTGCAAAGAAGAGCACCCCCGTCCGCCGCAGCCCGGTTCCCAAGAAGCCGAAGGCCGGCAGCTCGCCCGTGCGCAATACGAGCGTGCCGAAGGCGAAGACCAAGTCCGCCTCCGGCGCGCCAAAGGCCGAGCCGACCTTCGAGCAGATCTCGATCCGCGCGTATGAGATCTGGCAATCGGGCCAGGGCGGCAGCGAGCACGACAACTGGGTCCGCGCTGAGCGCGAGCTGCGCGGGGTGTGACCGGCTCGTTGCTAGAACCCGCGGAGCTGCGCTCCGCCGCTAACTATTTGCAATCGACCTCATCCGTTATTTAGCGGCGGTCCGAAGGACCGCGGGTTGGTTTCCCTCTCAAACGCTGGTCAGCTCGTAGCGAATCCGCGCCCTGAATGGCTTGCCGCATTCGGGGCAAGTCGTGCCGTTGAGGTTCATCAGCAGATAGCCGCAGGCGCAGCGCGGTTCGCGGCGGTCGAGCTCGATTGGCAAGTGGCACTGCGCGCAGGTGCAGTGGCCCATTTCGATCGAATCGCAGACCGATCCGCATCGAGGACAGAACGCTTTACTGATCTGGATAGGTTGTGGCGCGCTTGCGGGCACAACATACAGTCCGCCCACTAAGCAGAGCACGCTGACGAGGGACGCCACGCTTGAGAACATCAGCGCCACGCGGATGAACTTGTCGCTCCCTGACAAGTACGTGTCGTCGACGTAATAGCCGAGCCATGCCACTGCCAGCAGCGTGCAGAGCAGGAGCGCCGCGCGACGAAAACGCCGCAGCAGAGCGGTTGACGGTTCAAATGCAAACAGGGGCAGCGCCGCCGCGGCCCACATTCCAAAGATTGAGATGAGCGCCAGCAGGGCGTTCAACCCGTGCTGGTACCAATGATCGAGGGGAAAGCTCACCTGGATGTTGAAGAGCGCCAGAATGAAAATGACCCAAAGGGTCGCTGCCGCGGCGACAGACAGTGCGTTGAGCCTGGGCCGCCGTGAGCGCTGAATCGCAAGCGCGAGCCCCGCAGCGGCACAGATCGCGGCGGCGAGTGCGTAAACCGGAACTTCCCACAGAAAGCCGGAGAAGTCCTGAAATCCAAGCGCGAAAGCGGCGCCGATCGCGCCGGCGCCAAATCCGATCAGCGCAAGGATGCTCCATCCCCAGAACCTGGCTTTCATGCCATTAAGGATAGCACGAGCGCGAACAAAATGTTAGGAAAAACTAACTATAAGCCGAAGCGCAGCGCTTTTCGCAGGCCGGTGAAGAGCTTGAACCGCCAGCGCTGGATGCGCAGGCGAAACTCGAGGTTCTGCAGGCGTGGATGTTTCGGGTCGATCGCCATCGCCGCGCGGACGCAGGCGAGGGCTTCTTCGTACTGGCGAAGCTGGCCCAGCGCCATCGCGAGGTTGTGCGCGGCCATCAGATTGTGCGGGTCTTGGCGCAACGCTTCCTGGCACGCGGCGATGCCTTCGCCGAAGCGGTTGCGCATGAAATGCGCGACGCCGAGGTTTTGCCAGGCGCTGCTGCTGTCGGGATCGAGCTGGACGAGGCGCTTCAAGCACGCGGCGGCGTGACGAATTTCGCCAATGTCGGTCAGCAGGTTCGCCAGCTCCATCAGCGCTTTTGGATTCTCGGGGCGAAGTAGCAGCTCGGCGCGGAGATGCCGACGCGTCTCGTTGATCTCGCCGCGCAGGTGGTAGACCTCGCCGAGACGAAGGTGCGCGCCGGGAAAGGTCGGATCGAGCACGAGGGCGCGCTGAAGCGCCCCGATGGCCTCGTCGTCCATCCCGCAGCGGAGAAGCCATTGACCGTGGCAGTAGTGACCGGCTGGATCTTCCGGCGAAAGCTCAATCGCCCGGCGGATCTTTTCTCCGGCCTCATCGAGCCGGCGCATACGAATCAGCAGGTCCGACAGGTCGAGCAACGTTGTCAGATCGCCCGGCGCCTGCCGCAGCGCCAGCAGATACTGCCGTCGAGCCTGCTCGAGCTGGCCCTTCTTGCACAGCGCCTCGGCGATTCGGACGTGCACGTGCGAATACGAACCTTGCAGATCGAGCGTCTGTTGCCAGCAGAAGATCGCCTTGTCGTACATTTTCCGCGCAAAAAGGCTCACGCCGATGTTGTAGTAGCAGTGGGGGCAGTGCTCTTTGTAGAGCCGCGCAAGGTAGAAGATTTCCTCCGCCCGATCGTGCTCGCCCAGTTCGGTGTGAGTGATGATGCGACTGCAGTAGGCGGCCTCGAAGGTCGGCTCGATCGTCTCGATCTTCTCGAACGCCTGAAGGGCTGGCTCGAACTGGCCGATCTGGTGCAGATCGACGCCGAGATGATGCAAAGCCTGCACGTCATCCGGCTCGATCTCCAGCGCCTGGCGATAAGCGTCGATCGCTTCGTTGGCGCGGCCCATCTCGTCGAGCGTCAGTCCGATATTGAAGTACCAGGCGGCGTTGTAGGGATTGATCGACGTGGCGGCGCGGAGCTCCTCGAGGGCTTCCTGCCACTTGCGCTGTTCGAAGAGCTCTTGAGCTCGTTCGACCCGGCGTTCTGCGTCGTTCCAATCGTTGGTTTCCATCGAAGGCGACTCGGAAGGAAACGGCCTGGCAACTCCATTTACGGACGTACTGTAATAATACGCGGGGAAGGGTTGCAAGTTGAAAAGGGGGCTGAGGAGAGAAGTCAGAAGCCAGAAGCCAGAAGTCGCGCGCGATGTCATCCTGAGCGCCAGCGAAGGATCTCGATATCGGAAGCGGCTGTCGATCCGGAGATTCTTCGCTCCGCTCAGAATGACACGTCCGTCTGGTCTGGCGCATTTTCCCGTCTGGCTCCTGGCTCCTGGCTCCTGGCTTCTGGCTCCTGGCTTCTGGCTCCTGGCTTCTGGCTTCTGGCTTCTGGCTTCTGACTTCCGTCAAAATCTTTTCACTCTCAAATCACCGTTCTCCTTCATCCGTAGGACTTTGCGGGCGATATAAATTAGGGTAAGTTGCGCGCACCCGCGGGCACATGGGGCGGGAAACGGAGATTCTACGGGCACGGAGCGCCGATCAAGCGGCGCCCCCCGCCGGAAGGAGCGGCCGCCGGAGCGGTTCCTATCATCTTCCGGACATTTGGCATTAGGCGGCTTGGGCTTCGGCATGGCGTTCGGCAGCAGGCTTGGTCTCGGGGCGGTTCTGGTTCTCGCGGTTGTGACCGCGGTCGCCCCGCCCCGCGCTTATGCCCAGGATGCCTCGCGCTCCGCGGCGCCTCAGGCGGACGACCTCAGCACGCTCATCACCACGCTGAACAATCAGGATCCCGACAACGAAAAGCAGCGCGACGAGGCCGCCCGCCGAATCGCTTCGCGCGCGACCCCCGAAGCGCGCCAAGCCGTCATCAACTCCCTTCGCGACCTCGGAAATCCCGCAGCGCAGCTTTCGATGGCCAAGGCGCTGGCCGAGGCGACTCATCCCGATCCGCAAGCCGTCGATCCGCTCTTCGCGATGATGGACAGCCAGCCGCTTGCCGACGCGGCGGCCAAGGCCTTGGCGAATTATAAAGACCAGCCTGGCGTCCTGACGCGCCTGATCAACATCGCCCAGGCGCGCAATCGTTACGAGTGGGCACGCATCCCGGTCATTCGCGCCATCGGAACGCTGGTCGAGAAGCGCGCCGCCGAGTTCCTCATCGATACCACGCGCAGCCGCGACGAGAACCAGGCGATCATCAATGCCGCCGCCGATGCGCTGGTCACCATGACCGGCCTGACCGAGAACGGCCGCGATCTGCAACGCTGGGAACGCTGGTGGCAGGCGAACAGCGGAAAGAACGACAACGATTTCCGCAACGACATCCTTTCGAGCCGCGTCGCCGCGTTCGATCAGCTCAAGGCGCGCTACCTTGCCCTGAGCAGCGAAGTCTACGCGCTGCTGAAGGACGCTTACGTCGCCGCCCCCGATGCCCAGAAAAAAGAAATGGTCCTGCGCTACCTGCGAAATACCAAGCCCGAAGTGCGCGAGGTCGGCGCGCGGTTGGTGTTCGAGGACAAGATCATCGACGCGCGCGTGATTCCGCCGGAGGTTCAGGAAGAACTTCGCAAGATGGTCGGCGACAGCGCGACCAACGTTCGCTTGCAGGTCGCCAAGACGCTCGGCGCACTGAATGACCCCGCCGCCCTGCAACCGCTTCTCTCGCAGCTCGCCCAGGAGACCGATCCTGACGTTCGCGCCGCCATCGCCACCGCGCTCGGCCCGATTCGCGATCTCAAAGCCGTGCCCCCGCTGCTGAATGTCGTGAACGATGACAGCTTCGCGGTCGCACGGGCCGCCGCTGACGCGCTCAAGGAACTCGGCCCAAAACTTCGTGACGACAACCCCAACCTCGCCAGCCAAACCGCCGCGCGGCTCAATGACGTTCTGCAGAAGACCGAGGGCAAAACCGGAGCGCAGGAGCTTCGCGAATCGCTCGTCGAGGCGATGGCCACCCTGCGGCAGCACGATCTCATCCGCACGTTCCAGGGGCTGCTCAATCTGAATGAGTCCGTCCGCGTTCGCCGCGCCGCGCTCAAAGGCCTCGGCGAGATCGGCGACCCGAAGACGGCCGACATGATCGTCCCGTCACTCACCGACCAGCAGAGCGCGATTCGTCTCGAAGCAGTGCTGGCGATGGGCAAGGTTGCGAGCGTCGAGAATGCCGATGCGATCGCCAACCGCGTCGATCAGGATCCCGACGAATCCGTCCGTGGAGAAGCGTGGAAGGTCTTCCAGAGCCTCCTGCCGCAGATGGAGCCCCCTAAGCTCCAGGGCTATGCGGACCGATTCAGCAAAGATCCGAACCAGCGGCTTCTGATCCTCACCCAGCTCGCGGACAAGCAGCTTAGCCAGCACAACGTCGATGGCCTCGCTTCAACACGCGAAAACCTCGGACAGGTCTCCGCCGACCTGAAGGATTGGAAGGCCGCCGCGATCTACTACCAGCAGGCGCTGGGCGCGCACGAAAACGACACGGGTATTGTCAAGGAACGGTTGGTGCACAACACCACCGAGGCATTGCTCAAGAGCAAGCAGTATCCGGAGGCCGCCAAGTTCGCGAGCGATCTGCTCAAGAAGAACAACGAGTTCCAGGACATCGTCGGCTCTTCGTTCCGCGATGAGGCCGAGCGGCTGAACAAGGATAATGACCCCCAGTCGGCGCTGGACGTGATCAAGCAGGCTGGAACGATCGATCCGCCGCTCGCGCCGAAGTTTCAACAGCAGCTTCGCGAAGTGGAAGATGCGGCGCGCAAGCAGCTCGCCGACAAAGGCAAAAGTCCCAGCTCCGATTCCACGCCGCGCTCGGCAGGAAGCGTCGTTCCCAATACGACGGCTGGCGCCGCAGAATAGCATTGCGTGAACATGGACTGCCCGAAGATGGATCGCCATGCCCGATGTCGATGTTGACCGACTGATCTGGATCGTCACCGGCGTGCAGCTGAACGCCGAGCTCGGCGATCGTCCGCTCGCCTATCGCATCGAACAGGAACTCAAGTCGCGGTTGAGCGCACAACTTCCGCCGACCGAACCCGGCGAGCTTCCCCCGATCATCCCCACCGTCATCAGCGACGTCTATTACCTCAACAGTGAAGACGAAAACGTGCAGTCGCGCCCCACGATCAGCATCGGCGGGCCCGGCGTGAACGCCCTCTCAGCCGCGTGGGCCAAAGAGCTGCAAACCATCGTCGCGATCGAGAACACGCTCGTCGTGCAGATGGATCTGGAGATGAGCGACCCGCGCTGCGCGGTGTGGGGCATGAATCACCTCGACACGGTGCGCGCCGTCGATCTGTTCATCTCGAAGTATTTGGACGTCTTCGTAACGGGAATCGTCGGCGGGCTCGAGTAACGAACAGCATGTGGCACAGTCCCGGCGCGCCGGGACTGTGCTTCTGCTCGCGCACCGAATACAGCCGAGGGCGGCTGTGCCACATGTTCTAGTCCAGTTGCGGCGCGAGGATGAAGTGGGCGTCGCGGGCGATGCCGTTTTCGAACTGGATCACCATCGCACTCTTCTCTACCTGATTGAGCGGGTAATACCACGTGTCGGCCTGGTGATAGTGTCCGCTCGCAAATCCACCCGCGGTCGCGGGTGGCGCGCCGAAGACTGACGCGACGGCGCTCTTTTTGTTGCCGAGGATGGCATCGCGCAGACGCGCCAGGCCCGTGTCGTCGGATTGCGGCGATTCGCTTGGGCGAAATGAAAGTCTCCGCCGCGTGGTGAGCACTGCCGCGAGCAGGCCGCCGACGAGCAGCGGAACCCACAGCACACGACGCGAAGCGACTTCGCCGAAGCCTTGCGCCCGGCGCGCGACGGAATTTAAGTTGGTTGAAAACATCCGCATGACGAATGTCCTCTCCCGGCACACTCGTCCCATTAGCCCATAAGAATTATCGGTCATCGCCGATCATTCTCAATGCCAAAAATTGCCAACCCGCCATTCCTGTTGCAGAGATTACGGTCGCACAACCGCTATAGTTCGCTTCTCCCCGTCAGCACGAACATTGCCGGCCCAGAGACCAGACGGGATCTGCAGGATCACTTCTCGCCCGCCAGCACAAAGCGATAAGCGAAGTGCGGGTGATAGTGTGTGTATCCCACGCCCGCGCGATCGCGCAGCTGCAGCACCTCGTCGCGCGTGAACGCCTGCGCCACGCTCACGCGCGCATCGTGCCGCACCATCGGATTGGCGAGCAGTGTAAAGAGCGAGATCCATCGATACGCCCGGCGATCGCGCTCGAGGTCCGCCATGACGATCCCGCGCCGGGCGATGCGATCCATCTGCCGCAGCAGTTGCACCACCGCGTCGTCGTCGAGGTGATGCGTAAACATGTTCGTAATGACATAGTCGAAGCTCCGGTCGGCAAAGGGAAGATCCAGCGCGTCGGCGCGGACGATGGTCAAACGCGACTCGTGATGCCGATCGAGGGCTTCGTGGGAAATGATGGGATGCCGATCGACGCCGACGACATGAACATCAAACCCGCGGCGATTCGCCCATTTCAAAATCGCCCGCGGAATGTCCGCCGACCCCGTCGCCAGATCCACAATCGAAATCCGCTCACCGGGTTTCCAGCGCTGGCTGAATTGTTCGAGATGCGAGAGCGTCGCCTGGGTGTAACGGAAGATCCGATTGATGACCCGGATGTACCGCAGGCTCTTGGCGACCAGTCGCGGATCCGCATCCGGCTCGTCCATCCATTCTTCTTTGCAGTTGCGGTGAGTCAGGTCGGGAATCATTTTTGAACCGCAGAAAAACGAAAGGATTGACCACGAATGAACACGAATGAACACGAATGAAGAAACTGATCTTGAATTCATTCGTGAAAATTCGTGCCCATTCGTGGTTGAAAATCTGTTTCTTAATCTGCGTTCATCTGCGTGTATCTGCGGTTACTTTCCGTATTTTTCTTTCCATTGTCGCAGCAGATCGAAGGCCTGGATCGGCGTAAGCGATTCGACCTTTGTGCCCGCCAGTGCCGTCAGCAATTCTTTTGACGGATCGACGAAGAGCGGCAGCTGGGAATCATCAACCTGGCGATCGCTCTTGCGCGCGCGGCTCACGCGCGGACGGCCGACGTGCTGGACGCTCAGTTCGCTTAAGAGCTGCCGCGCGCGCTCGAGCACTTCGCGCGGAACGCCCGCCAGTCGGGCGACGTGAATGCCGTAGCTGCGGTCCGTTCCGCCTTCGACGATCCGGTGCAGGAAGATCACCTGATCCTCCCACTCGCGCACGGCCACGTTGAGGTTGCGCACGCCGGTGAATCGCTGGGCGAGATCGGTCAGCTCGTGGTAATGCGTCGCGAAGAGCGTGCGGCATTTCACTTCGCTGGCGATGTGCTCCGCGATCGACCACGCGAGCGAAAGGCCGTCGAGCGTGCTCGTCCCGCGGCCGATCTCGTCGAGGATCACTAAACTCCGATCGGTCGCGTTGTTGAGGATGTTCGCGGTCTCGATCATCTCGACCATGAAGGTCGATTGGCCGGAGTGAAGCTCGTCGCTCGCGCCGATGCGCGTGAAGAGCCGATCGACGATGCCGATCGTCGCGCTCTTGGCGGGGACATACGAGCCCGATTGCGCCATCAATGTGATGAGCGCGACCTGGCGGATGTAGGTGCTCTTACCGGCCATGTTCGGGCCGGTGATGAGCATGAGCGAATCGGATTCGCCGAAGCGCACGTCGTTGGCGACAAACTCGCTGCCGAGTTGCTGGTCGAGCACGGGATGGCGGCCATCGACGATCTCGAGCGTACGCTCGTCGACAACCTTCGGCCGGCAGTAACGCCGTTCTTGTGCGAGCAGCGCGAGCGCCGACAACGCATCGGTTCGCGCCAGGCCATGTGCCAATTCCTGAAACGTCGCAATCTGCGGCAACAGCGTCTGCCGAACGTTTTCGTAGAGCGTCTGCTCGAGCGCGATCGCGCGCTCCCGCGCGCCCAGCGCCTCGGTCTCGAAGTGCTTCAGCTCCGACGTGACGTAGCGCTCCGCGTTCTTCACCGTCTGCTTGCGCGTCCACGCCATCGGCGCCTTTTCGCGATGCGATTCCGTGACCTCGATGTAGTAGCCAAAGACTTTGTTGTAGCCGACCTTCAGCGTGGAGATGCCGGTTTCGGAAATCAGCTGCGCCTGATACTTCGCGAGCCACTGCTGGCTGTTCGTGCCCATGTCGCGCAGGCGATCGAGCTCGGCGTCGAACCCGCTGGCGATCACCCCACCTTCGCGCAGATGCGGCGCCGGATCGGCGAGGATCGCGCCGCGGATGTATTGCGCCTGCTGGGCACAGAACTGCCGCAAACTCAGCAGTTCAGGCGCGACGTCCTTGGCGCCCGGAAGCGATTGCAGTTCGTCGAAGAGCTTCGGCATGGCGGCCAGGCATTTTCCCAGGGCCGACACGTCGCGCGGGCTCGCGCGGCCGACGGTCAACCGCGCGATGATTCGCTCGATATCGCACACATCCTCGAGCTGCGCGATAATCGCCTTGAGCGATCCCGGCGCCGCCAAAAGCGCCGCAATGGCGTCCTGCCGCGCGGTAATGTGCTCGATGTCGCGCAGCGGATAGCGCAACCACTGTCGCAGCAAACGTCCGCCCATCGCCGTGCGCGTGCGGTCGATCGTCGCGAGGAGCGAGCCCTCCGTTCCGCCCGCGCGCACGGTGCGATCGATCTCCAGACTGCGATAGCTCGATGGATCGATCGAGAGGTGATCTTCAACCACGTGTCGCCGCGGCGTGCGCAGGTGCGCGAGGCTGGCCTTCTGCGTTTCTTCGAGGTAGCTCACGACCGCGCCGACTGCAATGAGGGCGGGATCATCGTTCTCAAACCCTAATCCGGCAGCGGCAGTTAACTGCCACTGCCTGCGGATGCACTCGATCGCATGATGCGGCGTGAATTGCCAGCCCGGACGCGCGGTGATCGCATTGATCCCCAGCCCCTTGATCTGTGCGCCAATCTCATGCGGCTGACCCGACGCCTGCTCGGGAATCAAAACTTCTGCAGGCCTCAGTCGCGCGATCTCGTCGAGCACCTGCCCCTGCGTGCCACTCAGCGCCACGCAACTGCCGGTCGAAAGCTCCACCCACGCGAGAGCGACGCGAAACCCTTCCGATTTCGAAATCCCAAACGCCACCGATGCGAGGTTGTTCTCGCTTCGCCCATCAAGCAGCGGCTCGTCGGTAAGCGTCCCCGGGGTCATCAGGCGCACGACTTCGCGCTTGATCATCCCCTTCGCCTCGGCCGCGGTCTCCATCTGCTCGCAGATCGCGACCTTGTGCCCGGCGGTGATCATCTTGCGGAGATAACCCTCGACGGAATGAAACGGCACCCCCGCCATCGGGATCTCATCGGGCGCGCCTTTGTTGCGGCTGGTCAATGTGACGCCGAGCACGCGCGCGGCCAACCGGGCGTCTTCCCAGAACATCTCGTAGAAGTCGCCCATGCGGAAGAACAGAATGTAATCGGGATATTGAGACTTGAACTGCCGATACTGCCGCATCGCTGGCGAAAGCGACCCGCCGATGTCCACCATGACCGGCCCGGCCTTCTCCGCCTCTTTCGGCGCAGGCGCAGCCACTTCCTCCACCGCAATGTCTCGGCGATCCTCCATGGGTCTATCGCGCAGGGTATGAAACGAGTGCGAGTGAAGCAAGAATAGCGACGCTTATCCACCCTTCGCGACAGGTAATCCACAGGGGGACACAGAAATCACGTCAACATTCGATTCTGTTGCGCCGCCCACTGGGATTGATCCTTCGCCAGCCGACTCCGTGATAGGAGATGCCTCGCATCTCCATGATCGCCAGAAACGTCGAACCCGCGAGCGACAACCCGAAGACAAACGTCCACGAGATCAACTGCGCGACCGCACCCGCGGCAAGAATGATGAAGAGTGCCGTCCAGATGAGTTCCAATTTCCGCGACATGCGAACGATATTGCAGAACACAAAGAAGTGCAGCACGACAAACCCGACTGCGAATCCGATCGGAAGGCGGATTGCCGAAACCGCGACGGTGAGCACAGCACCGACGATGAGAACGACGCAGTCGAAAGCCGACAGCCGGAAACCAGGCGAAAACGCGCGTTCCATTGTAAGGATGCGGACGCCCCACCCTGACTCGTGACAATACGTCAGCAACGCGTTTGTGGATGAGCGGACGGATGTGCGTGTGTCGTTTCGATGAGGCGCAGCCAGCCCCTATAATGCCCCGCGTGTCTCGCCGTGTGATTCAACAGCTTTCGCAATCTCTCGTCAACCGCATCGCGGCGGGCGAGGTCATCGAGCGGCCGGCTTCGGTCGTTAAAGAGCTGGTTGAGAATTCCATCGACGCGGGGGCGACGCACATCACGGTGGAGATTGAGGATGGTGGGCGCGAGCTCATTCGCGTGATTGATGACGGGTGTGGGATTCCGCCGACGGAACTGCGGCTGGCGTTCGCGTCGCACGCGACGAGCAAGCTCCTGAGCGACGAGGATCTGTTCGCGATCGCGACGATGGGGTTTCGAGGCGAGGCGCTGGCGAGCATTGGATCTGTGGCGCAGGCGCGGATTCTTTCGCGCACCAATGACAGCGATGCGGGGTATGAGATTTTCAACCGCGGCGGGGAGATTTCGGATCCGCAGGCGGCGGCCGCCAATGTCGGGACGACCATCGAGGTGCGGCATTTGTTCTTTAACGTGCCGGCCCGGCGGAAGTTTCTCAAAGGCTCGCCGACGGAGTTCGGGCATATCTCGGAGCAATTGCTGAAGACGACCCTGCCGCATCCGCAGGTTGCGTTCAAGCTGCTGCACAACGGGCGCGTGGTGACGGATCTGCCGGCGACGACGGATGAAGAGCGGTTGCTGGCGGCGTGGCCGGACGAGTTTCGCGAGCAGCGATTGCCGATCGAGGTGCGCGACGCGGAGCTGCGCTTGAGTGGGTTGATCGGCTTGCCGGAACTGGCGCGGCCGACGGGGAAATACCAGCACGTCTATCTCAATGGCCGGCCGATTCGCGACAAGTTTATTCAGCACGCGCTGCGCGAGGCCTATCGCGGGCTGACCGAGCCGGGGCGATATCCCGCGGCGATTTTGCTGCTGACGATTCCACCGCAGGATGTGGATGTGAACGTGCATCCGACGAAGGTGGAGGTGCGCTTTCGCGACAGCGGGCGGATTCACGGGCTGGTGCTCGCCAGCGTGCGGGAGCGATTGCTCGGGAGTGATCTCACGCCAAAGGCGAGCCCGCGCGCGAGTGACCCGGTGGATGATGCGCAGCGGCAGGACATGCAGGCGAAGCTGGCGGCGTTTTTTAAGAGCGCAATTCCCGGCGCGGCGCAGACGACTGCGCCTCCGGTCCCCTCTCCCTTTCAGGGAGAGGGTAAGGGTGAGGGTTCGGCGTGGCAGTTGGATCCGGCACCGCCAGTGCAGAGATCGTTCGAAGTTTCGGGTTCTCCTGCGCCAGTCGTCGTGGATCGCTTCTCCGATGATCGCAATTCCCCGATTCACGCGTCGCCCTCACCCCAACCCTCTCCCTTGAAGGGAGAGGGCGTAAATCCAAGTATCTCGCCTCCCAAGAGCGCAATTCAATTGCACAACAGCTACCTCGTCGCGCAGAGCGACGATGGGATGATCATCATCGATCAGCACGCGCTGCATGAGCGGATCATGTACGAGGAATTGCTCGCGCGCGTGCAGCGCGGGACGCTGGAGTCGCAACGATTGCTGATCCCGGAGACCGTTCAGGCATCGAGTCGGCAGATTGCGATGCTCGACACGATTCAGCCCTTGCTGCAAAGGCTCGGTATCGAGGTGTTGCCCTTCGGGCCGAACAGTATCGCCGTGCAATCGTTTCCGTCGTTTCTCGAAAAGCTCGAGCCGGCGAAGTTTGTGCAGGAGCTGCTCGAGCGCGGCGAGCAGGAATTGCTCGATCTGCATGACGAAGAGATGCTTCACGAAGTGCTCGACATGATGGCGTGCAAGGCCGCGGTGAAGGCGGGCGATCCGCTGACCCCTGCGGAGATCGAAGCCTTGCTGGCGCGACGGGAGCTCGTCGAGCGATCGAGTAATTGCCCGCATGGCCGCCCCACCACGCTGCGGCTTTCACTCCGCGATCTTGAGAAGCAATTCAAACGGACTGGTTTTTAGCCACCGATGCGGCACCGCACCGATAATGCAGATTTTGGATCGGTGTGAATCGGCGCCCGATCGGTGGCAACTCTTCTTCCGTTGACATTCCTCGCAACTCAGCAAAAGCTATGGGGCTGTGACTAAAGGAGAATTCATGAAATTCTGGGTACCGATTCTGGGTGTGGGGATTGTCGCAATCACGGCGGGGATTCTGATTGGCGATGAGAAGCCGGCCAAGCCGGACACGCCGTCGAAGGCGGCGCCGGCGGAGCAGAAGACGGCCAAGACGTATGACAAGCCGCCGGAGATGAAGCTCGATGCGAACAAGAAGTACACCGCGACGATCGACACGAGCAAAGGAAAGATCGTGGTCGATCTTTTCGCGAAGGAGGCGCCCAAGACGGTGAACAGTTTCGTCTTTCTGGCGAAGGATCATTTTTACGACGGCGTGATTTTCCATCGTGTGATTCCGGGGTTCATGATCCAGGGCGGAGATCCGACCGGCTCGGGCCGCGGCGGGCCGGGCTATGAGTTCGAAAACGAGAACAAAGACAGCGATCATGGCTTCCCTCCGGGCACGCTCGCGATGGCGAACGCGGGAGCGGATACGAACGGCAGCCAGTTTTTCATCGTGGACGGACCGGACGCATCACACCTGACGGCCGACAAGTACACGATCTTCGGCCAGGTGAAAGAAGGTCAGGACGTCGTGAAGCAAATCGCCCAAGCGCCGCGCGATGACAACGATCGGCCGAACGAACCGATCACGATTAAGAGCATTACGATCGAAGAAAAGTAGGCGAAGGATTTTGTGGTGATTGATGAGTGGTGATTGACGCTTGCGTCAGTCACCACTTTTCTTTTCGGTGCGGACGATGAAGGTGCTGGGGCCGTCGTTGACGATGGTGACTTTCATCATGGCGCGGAACTGGCCAGTGGCGACGGTGACGTTGAGCTTTCGGAGTGCGGAGACGACAGCTTCGAAGCGTTCTTGGGCCTGTTCGGGGGAAGCAGCGGCACTGAGTGAGGGCCGGCGTCCGCCGGAGGTGTCGGCGGCGACGGTGAAGTTGCTGATCAGCAAAATCGATCCGCCGATCTGCGCGAGGTTCAGATCGTATTCCTTGTCTCCTTCCGGAAAGATTCGCAGGTTGGCGAGCTTATTCGCCATCCAATCGACCTGAGCTTGTGTGTCGTCGCGCTCGACCGCGAGGAGCACAACCAATCCACGGCCGATCTGTCCCACGATTTCGCCGGCGACTTCGACTTTGCCTTCGCTGGCGCGTTGCACCACTGCGATCATGCGAGCCTCGCATACGTTCGCTGCGGGGTGACGCGCTCGATGACCACGCGCGCCGATTGCCCGGTCAGGTCTTCGTGATGTTCAAAGTGCACATCGAAGTAGCGTTCGCATCTTCCATGCTGAATCCCGTGCGTCTTTGTAGGGTCCGCTTCAGCGGACCGGTTATGCTCGCCGTTCGAATTAAGTAACCGGTCCGCTGAAGCGGACCCGACAAGAGGCCGCTCGACGAGGAGCTCGACCGTTTCGCCGAGGAACTGTTGGCGGAAGGCGAAGCTGTGCTGCTCGGCGAGGTCGGTCAGGCGATTGATGCGGTCGTTGACCACGGGCCCGTGGATGAAGTCGTCCGTCCATCGGGCTGCGGCTGTCTTAGCTCGCGGGGAGTAGCTGAACGCGTGCGTGTGGATGAAGCGCGCGCGGTGGACAATGTCGAGGGTTTGCTCGAACTCGGCGTCGCTCTCGCCGGGGAAGCCGACGATGACGTCGGTTGTGAGGGCGGGTCGGTCGAAGGAGGCGTGGACGAGGTCGAGCATCCGCAGGAAGTCATCGCGCGAGTACTGGCGATTCATCTTACGGAGAATCGCGTCGGAGCCACTTTGGAGCGGGAGGTGGAAGTGCGGCACGACCTGGGGGTGAGATTTTAGAACTTCCACGAGTTGGGGTGTGAGGTCGCCGGGTTCGAGGCTGCTCAGGCGAAGTCTCTTTAGTCCCTGAACCTGCGTGCAAAGAGCATCGATTAAATACCCGAGCGGGATGCCGCCCGGCGCTTCGCCTGTACCGAGCGCGGTCGAGGTGCTCTGGGCGGCCGTGAGGGACTGCTTGCGTCGCAACGCAGTCGTGTGAGCGTATGCACCGAGAAAGACGCCTGTGAGAACCAACTCCACGTGACCGGCACCGACCAATCGTCGCGCTTCGTCAACGGCGTCGTCGATCGGCTTGCTCCACAAGGTCGGGCGCAGTTGCGGGATGATGCAGTAGGTGCAATGGGCATCGCAGCCGTCCTGGATTTTCAGGAACGCGCGCTGGTGGCCGGTATACCGCTCGCCGAGCAAAGGAAGTCGGTGAGTTCCGGAAGGATTTTTCTTGACTGTTGAGCGCGCGCGTGGCTTATTATCTGTGTCGAGATCGTTGTGCAGAGCTCCAGCCAATATCATTGATATCTCATTCCTGATTGGCTCTGCTGACGACTTCGGTTTTTCCGGTTGTTCGGTAATGGAGGGCGCCTGCCTCGCTTCGCTTGAATCGCACCAGAGATCGAGGAGACGTGTTAGTTCCTGTTCGATGTCATTGTGATGAGTGAGAACTGCATCGACCCCTGGGAGCGCACGCGCTTCTTCAGGGTCGGATGTGGCCCAGCAACCCATGATCAGGGTTCTTGATTTGGACTGCCCATCAGATTGCCCACGACTGAAGTCGTTGGCTTGATGAGGTTGCTCGGTAAGAACAGGAAGCCGGGTCGCTCGTCGAATGGTCTGACGGCTTTTGCTTGCAGCTTGCAGGGTCACGCTACAGGTGTTGACGATGCGGAGGTCGGCTTCGCCGGATCGATCGACTTGGGACAGACCTCGGGCGCGAAGCAACGTGGCCACCTGCTCGCTCTCGTAGCTGTTGACCTTGCAGCCGAGTGTCTGGATCCAGAAAGTTTGCATCGACGGTAAAACCCTGAGCCGTTTTGGAACGTCTTACTGTATGCGAGCGTCATTCGATTCACCACCCGAGCCGCTGTGAGCCGATGTTATCGGATCATGCCGGTTTCCATGGTGTTCGCGTTGTCGGTTATTGTTGAAGTGGATTGGCATTACGGTTAAATCTAAGCGTTCGAATTCAAAGCCCTGAATTTCAGGAGACATCATGGCATCTGCTCGATTTGCATGGGGCATCGATATCGGGAACCGCGCACTGAAGGCGGTAAAGCTCGTCCGCGACGGGGATCAGCTTCGAGTCGATGATTTTGAAGTCATCGAGCATGAAACAGTCCTCTCCAATTCCGGAGACAACAAAGAAGCATTAATCCAGGCGGCGCTCGCCAATTTCCTGCAGCGCCATCCGATCAAAGGCGGGGTCGTTGCGGTCGGAGTGTCCGGCCAGTCCAGCTTCGCCCGCTTCATCAAGCTTCCCCCGGTCGAAGAGAAGAAAATTCCTGAGATCGTCCGCTTCGAAGCGATCCAGCAGATCCCCTTCCCGCTCGATGACGTCGAGTGGAGCTACCAGCTCTTCCGCAGCCCCGAATCGCCGGACGTCGAGGTCGGCATCTTTGCGATGCGCAAGGAGCTGGTGAACCAGCACATCAAGTACTTCACCGACCTGGACCTGAACGTCCAGACGGTGCAGATGAATCCGCTGGCGGTTTACAACGCGATGTATCACGACAATCGCGTGAACGGCACGACGATGATCGTGGACCTCGGCGCCGAGAACACTGACCTGATCATCGCGGATCAGGACACGGTGTGGATGCGTTCGATCCCGATCGGCGGAAACAGCTTCACCGAAACCTTGGTGAAGAGCTTCAAGTTGAACTTCCAGAAGGCGGAAGAACTGAAGCGCAACGCGGCCACGAGCAAGTATGCCCGCCAGATCTTCCAGGCGATGCGTCCGATCTTCGCGGATCTCGTGGCGGAAATTCAGCGCTCGATCGGCTTCTATGCCTCGACGCACCGCGATTCGCGCATCAAGCGCGTGATCGCAATCGGCGGAACGTTCAAGCTGCCGGGCCTGCAGAAGTATCTGCAGCAGAACCTGCAGCTGGATGTTGAGCGCCTCGACAGCGTCGGCGCGGGGCCGTCAGCCGACAGCAAGCTCGCTCCGACCTTCAGCGAAAACGTGCTCTCGCTCGTCAGTTCCTACGGCCTGGCCATCCAGGCGATGGGCGAAGGCAAGATCACCAGCTCGCTCCTGCCGCAGAAGATTCGTCGCGAGAAGATGTGGAAGGAGAAGACGAAGTGGTTCGCAGCCGCGGCGGCACTGTTCGTCGCGGGTAGCGTCGTTCCGCTGGGTCGATATTTCGTGGAGAAGGGACAGCTCGCGGCCGCCGAGCCCGACCGTCAGCACATCAACAACACATACGGTCCCGCGAAGGCGCTGAGCGACGAGTGGGCAACCATCGAAGGCTCCGGCGCCGACGACCGCGCCCGCATTCAAAGCGTGAAGTCGCTCGAAGCCTTCCGCGGAACGTGGACGAACTTACTCGCCGACGTGGTCAACTGTCTGCCGAAGCCACAACCTGAATTGCTGAGCGATGACATCACGAAGGTGAAGTCCATTCCGCGCGGCGATCGCAAGCTCGTTCAGATCGACAGCATCACGTCGGTTTATTATCCGGACCTCACGCAGCCGCTGGCGGCGCCGGATCTTTCGAGGTTTGTGCAGCCTGGCGGAGCAGTGATGATTGCGGCGCCGGCTCCGGGCATGACGCCGGACTCAGGCGATGCAGCGATGGATTCGGTCGATGCGGGGATCGCGCCTCCCACCGCAGCAGCTCCGGCAGCACCGGCCGCGGCGGGTGGCCCCGCGGGCGCTACGCGCGGGTTCCTGATCACCGTGAAGTGCATCAGCCCGAACAAAGCCGGCCACAGCCTCGTGCAGGACGTGTTTGTCGCAGCGCTCCAGAAAATCGCACCGGACGCCGCCAATCCGCACAAGGCGTATGCGATTCCGAAAGCCACCGTGCTTGGCGCGATGCAGGTTAAGCAGGATACGCCGAAGCTGGCGAAGATGAAGAGCGATTACGCCGTCGCGCTACAACAGAAGGCGCAGCAGCAGCAGAACGCCCCGGCGACGCCGGCCAAGCCCGGCGCTCCGACCGGTTTCTTCGGCCGCGGCCAGCCGGTCGTCGTGCCGAATGTCAACCAGATCGACCCCAACGACAACAGCCCGTATCTCGATCGCGTGCTGCAGGAAGACGTGCGCGACGACTGGGAAGTGACCGTGGTGTTCCTGGTGCAGCTCGATCCGCCCGCATATACGCCCCCCGCCGCAACCGAAGGCACGACTCCGACGGCGGCGGTTCCCCAGTAATCAGTAGCCGAGTTTGAAGGAACGACCTCATGGACATCGTTAAAAAGAACCTCGTGAGCATCATCCTCGGCGTGGTCGCACTGCTGTGCGTGATCGCCGTATTCGTCTGGCCGGTGCCGAAGTACTACACCGAGCTCAAGAGCGACGGCGCCGCCCGCAAGGCGGACTACGACAAGGTCGAGGCGCTCGTCACTCAGAAGCGTCAGCTTCCGATCCTCGATCCCGAGAGCACTGAGCCGAAATCGCTCGACACGTTCCCCACGCGTCCTGTGATCGATGAAGGCGCGCAGCTGGTGAAAGCGGTCGCCCAAAGCAGCAAAGGACTCATGGAAGAGGTTGTGAAGATCAACGTCCACAAGCTGCTGCTGCCCGGTTCGCTGCCGGCGCCGAATCCCGTGACGGGCATCAACTACATCGCGGCGTATCAGCGTCGTGTGAATCCGCCGATGCCTCCGGAAGATCGCTCTGGATCCATCCAGCAGGAGATCCTCAAGGCCGGCATGCCGCCCAACGAAGCGGACATCACCCGCGCGAAGGATGACACGAAAACACGCATGCAGCGTGAGCAACTCGTGTACGACAAGGGCGTGGCGATCAACCAGGACCAGGTGAACCAGGCGATAGCCGCTCAGCTTGCGAACCTCCCGGACGTGCTGCGTAGCTCGGCCGCGAAGGGTTGCCTGATCTACATCAACCCCGACTCGATCAACGTGAACCCGACGATCACCGGCACGCAGCCGCCCGACCCGGTCAACATCTGGGTGTCGCAGGTGCAGCTGTGGGTTCAGGAAGACGTCTGCCAGGCGCTGCGTGATCTGAATTCGCAGCCGGTCAAGAAAGATGATGGCAGCACCGGACCCCCCGAGAGCGTGATGGAAGCGCCGGTGAAGCATCTGTACAAGCTGGACGTTCCGGCGATGTTCGGCGCCGGCGCCGCGCCGGCTCTGCCCCCAGGCACTGACCCGAACGCGCCCAATTACGCTGCTTCTCCCACCGGACGCACCTCCAACGCGCTCTACGACGTCGTCCCGTTCCACCTGGTCGTGAACGTCGAAGTGGAGAAGATCCCCGCCCTGCTTGCCGTGCTCACGCGCAACCGGCTGATCACCGTTAAACAGGTTGAATCGATCAATCCGATCGATTCCGCCGGCGAAGCCAACAAGGGCTATATCTACGGCAAAAAGCCGATCGTCCAGGTGGCCTTGAGCGGTGAAGAGCTATTGCTCCGCCAGTGGACGGTGCCGTGGATGCCGGATGCGGTGCGCAAGGCGCTGAACGTCACGGTGCCGGCGCCCGCAACGCCGGGCACGCCACCGGCATGAAGTGGAAACGTCAACAGTGAATCGATCAACATTGGCCCAATGATTGGGTGACTTATGCAAAAAGTGCTGGGAATTCTCGAACAGTATGTCGAGTTCATCGTGCTCGGTCTGGGCGCGCTGTTCCTCGTCTTCATGGCGTGGTCGTATCTCGTGCAAACGCCGGTGACAATTCCGGTCGGAGCGCAGAGCCTCCGGCCCGGCGACATCGACAACGCCACCGTGCATGGCCCGGTCGAGCAACTTGAGCAGCAGGAGGCTTCGGCGCATCCGCCGAAGGTGGTGGTTCCGGACTTCACCGCGGATATTCGCAAGCGCCTGGACACCGAAGAACCGGCGCCGCTGCAAGTCGCGCTCTTCACCGCGATGCCCGGCGACGCGCAGGTGAGGGTGATCGACAAGAACACTGATATTTTGAACCCCACTCAGGTCGTGAAATCGCTGCCGAAGATTCCCGCCGCGGAAATCGCGGACGTGAATCGTGGCCGCACCAACGTCGTGATGCCGCCTGCCGATTGGCAGCCGGGCACGCCGCTGCCTGTGGTGAACCTGCAACCGATTTTGAATCCGACGCCGATCGCGCCGGCGACGCCCGGCATGCTCGGTCGTCCCGCTCAGCCCGGGGCGCTGACCAATCCGGCAACCGGTCGGCCGCCGGTTGTCAATGGCGCCGCGCCCGCAGCGCCGGCCCCCGCGCCCGCGCCGGCTGCTCCTGGCGCGCCCGCGCCGCCCGTTCTCGCTGACAAGGATTGGGTTACCGTTATGTACAAGCTGCCGATGAAAGCCATCGGCCAAGCCTTCACCGACGCGAACATCCCGCAAGGCCAGCAGCTCAATCTCTTCAAGACCTGCGTTCTCGACGTCGAGCTCGTCCGCCAGGAAATCGTCGATGGCAAACCATCGGGCGACGAAGTGGTCGTGAAGAAGCTCGAAGTCAGCAACACCCCGCCGTTCCCGAATGGTCTCGCGGATGAAATGCAGTACGTCGGCTGGGCCGCGAATAACCAGGGCCAGATCATTCAGCCCGGCTTCTTCCAGATCGCTCGCGGTGATCCGTGGCTTCCGCCCGGTGTGGTTGACCAGACCGCGCTCGCGCAGCAGCAGGCGCCGGTCAATCAGGCGTTCGACGTGCACCGGAAATTTACGCCCGAGGAAATCCGGCAACTGACTCCGCAGCAGAAGAAGATGATTCGCGACGCGAAGGAAGCGGACGCCCGCGCCAAGATCCGCTCGAACGCCGGGAACAACAACAGCGGCCGGGGCGCGGGCGGCGAGGTCCCGATGGATGAGAACTCCCAGCCTGAAGTGCCGGATCTTTCTCGCTTGCAGTTTGCGCAAGTGGCGCCGCCGCAAGTTCTCACGCCGGAAGAAATGGCCGACCAGGGCATGGACAACGGCGACAACGGCACCGGAAACGGCTTCCAACAGCCGCAGATGGCGCCGGCCGCGTACGCGCAGTTCCCGCTTCCGCCGCAGGGCGAATACGACCCGCGCACCGCGCCCGATCCGACCATCGGTTGGGCGACCGACGACACCGTCGAGCCGGGCAAGAGCTATCAGTACAAGGTACGCTACAAGATCAAGAACCCGGTCTTCCAGACGATCAACGTCGCGCAGCCGAGGAATCTGGCGAATGTGTTCGCCATCACCAGCCCGGACAGCGGTTGGACTCAGCCGGTGTCGATTCCGCCGCTCACCCGGTTCTTCGTCGCAAGCTTGTTTAACAACAAGGTCACGCTGCAGATCTTCCGCTGGCAGAACGGCGAGCTGCACTCGCACAGCGTGAACGTAGCGCCGGGCGACCTCATCTCCTACAAAGATCCGGCCGGCATCGACTTCAGCACCGGCTGGACGCTGGTCGACGTGACGGTCGATCCGGGCCGCAACAACCGCCCGCTGATCGTCGTGGCCGACCCGGCGGGTCAATTGCACCGTCGCGACGCCGATTCCGATCGCGACGATCCGGAGTACCTGAAGATGAAGAGCCTTCTCCCCGCCGCGACACCCGTTGCCTCGCGCTGATGCGTTCGTAAAACTTTGCCTTCACCAAGCCCACGTCTTGAGGCGTGGGCTTTTCTTTTCCATCTCAAATCCATACCATTTCACGCTCGCACAGTTGGAAAGATTTGATCCATGATTGCCAGCAACACGCCGTCTCAATCGATCATCATTCGCATCCGCAGACAAGATGGACCGAGCGCCCCCTCGCGTTGGGAAGAGTTCGCGGTGCCCTATCGCCCGAACATGAACATCATCTCCTGCCTGCAGTGGATCGCCGCCAATCCGCGCACGACCGACGGCAAGGACACGACCACGCCGGTGTGGGACGCCGGCTGCCTCGAAGAAGTCTGCGGCGCCTGCACGATGGTGATCAACGGCAAAGTGCGGCAATCCTGCTCGGCCCTGGTCGATAAGCTCGGCGCACCCGGCGAGCCGATCACGCTCGAGCCGATGACCAAATTCCCGCTCGTGCGAGATCTCTTCGTCGATCGCGGACGACTCTTCAATGACCTTAAACGCGTAAAGGCGTGGGTGCCGATTGACGGAACGTACGACATCGGCCAGGGCCCGCCGGTCTCACAGGCGTTGCAGGAAGAGCGCTACCCGCTTTCCCGCTGCATCAGTTGCGGGTGCTGCCTCGAAGCCTGCCCGCAGTACACCCCGACGAATAAGTTCGTCGGCGCCGCCGTCATCAGCCAGGTCCGCCTCTTCAACGACCATCCGACCGGCAAGGCGCTCAAGAAAGAGCGGCTCGAGGCGATGATGGAAGAAGGCGGCGTCGCCGATTGCGGCAAAGCCGGCAATTGCGTCGAAGTCTGCCCCAAGGACATCCCCCTCCTGGAGTCGATTGCCGCTGTCCAGCGCCAAGCGACAGTCCACGCGATCAAGAGCTTTTTCAGCAAGTAATTTCGAACCGCCAAGACGCCAAGACGCCAAGACGCCAAGAAATATTTTTCTTCCTTGGCGTCTTGGCGTCTTGGCGGTTTCATTTGGTATGATCCGCACGGGCTCATCGGACAAGACAAACTGCCAGGGACGGCACATGCCTCGCTCCGCGAAAATCGCGCTCCTCGTTCTCGTCTGCGCTTTCGTTCTGATTCTCTGGCTTCAGCCGCCAATCGCCCCACACGTGACCGGCCCCCTTCGCCAGGACGCCTACGTCTGGCAACGTCGCTGGACCGATTCGCACGTCAAATCCCTCGACGAGGCCAGCGGAAAGATCCACACCATCGTCGCCCTCGCCGCCGAGATCGAACGGCAGAAAGGCGAGCCCCGCGCGGTTCGTGTGAGCATTCCGTACGACACGCTGCGCTCTGAAAACGTCGCGATCGGTCTCGCCCTTCGCATCGGCCCGTACGCGGGCCCATTCGATTCGAATGGGCCGATCACCACCGCCATCTGCGATCTCGCCCAACATCTTGTCAAAAAGGCGACGGACGCCGGCGTCGCCGTCTCCGAATTGCAGATCGACTTCGACTGCGCTGAATCAAAACTCGACGGCTATCGCACGTGGGTGCAGGCGCTGCACGAACGCCTCGGTTCGCTGCCGATCGTCATCACCAGCCTGCCCAGCTGGCTCGACAACAAAGCGATGTCGCGGCTTGTCGAAGCGACGGATGGTTTTATCCTGCAGGTCCACTCGCTCGACCGACCCAAATCGGCGAGCGCGAACTTTACGCTTTGCGATCCCGCCGCCGCCAAGCGCGCGGTCGAACGCGCTGGCCGATTGCCCGCGCCCTTCCGAGTCGCGTTGCCAACCTATGGCTATTTGGTTGCGTTTGATGCAAACGGAAAATTCCTCGGCCTCAGCGCCGAAGGCCCCTCGCGCAACTGGCCATCGAGCGCGATCGTGAAAACGGTCTCCGCTGATGCGTCGCAGATGGCGCAGCTCGTCGAAACCTGGTCAAAGAATCGCCCTTCGAACATGGCCGGCATCATTTGGTATCGCCTGCCGATTGACGAAGACCGCCTCAACTGGCGCTGGCCAACCCTCGCCGCGGTCATGGAGGGCCGCACCCCGCAGGCCCAGCTGCACGCGGAGCTGCGCCATCCCGAGCGCGGCCTCGTCGAAGTCGATCTCGTCAACGCCGGCGACGCCGACGCTTCGCTCGATTCGGCGCGCGTGAAGCTCAACTGGTCCGACGGTCATCTTCTCGCCAGCGACACTTCCGAGGGCTTCCAGGAAATGCCGGACGCCTCGCAGCAGTCGCTTCTTCTCGCCGCCGAGCCAACCAAGGACGAAGCCGCGCCGCGCATCGGCGCCGGCGACCGAAAAACAATCGGATGGATCCGACTCGACCGTGAACAGGAGGTTCGCGCCGATGTCCAGACAACGTCACCTCACGATTAGCGTCGTCGTCTCTGCAATCTCGTCGATCCTTCTTCCGTTCGCGCCTCGCGCGCACGCGTGCAGCCCAAACTTTCCCAACAGTCTGATCGCCAGCGACGAGGAAGTCCTCGCGGCGCCTCCCGCGGATTTTCTCTTCGAGCTGAAGCAGATTCCCATGCCCGCCGGGCCAAAGTTTCACTATATCCAGCGAACCACGACCGAAGCCGAACTCCGCGACCTCGCAACAGCGCTCGACGGAGCGAAGAACAGCGACAAGATTCTCGCCGATTACACCGAGCTTCGTTCGCAGATTGATGCATATGTGCAAGCGCAGCTCGCGCAGGACAACTCAAAACCGCTGCTCGCGCCCAAGGCGCTCGACGTCGCGATCCCCGCAGGCCTGCCCGAAGAGTTCCTGCGCTATCTCCGCGGAGCGATTGCGTATCACAACGGCAAGCTCTCCCGCGCAGTGAACATCTGGAAGACGGTGCTCGATCTTCCGCCCGAGGAGCGACACTATCGCTCAACCTGGGCCGCCTTCATGATCGGCCGAGCACTGATGAATGAGAAGCCGGACGAGGCGATCCGCTACTTCGAGCAGACGCGCACGCTCGCGCAGAAAGGCTTCGTCGATTCGCTCGGCCTGGCGGCGCTCAGTTACGGCTGGGAAGGCCGCATCGCGCTGGATCGGCAGCAGTTCAAGCTCGCCGCGGATCGATATCTCATGCAACTCTCCTGCAATGACCCGCTGGCGGCGTGGTCGTTGCGCGACGTCGCGATGCAGATCATCAACGCCGGCGCGACCGATATGAACGACGCCGCCACCGACGACAAGACCCGTCGCGTCATCACCGCATATCTCACCGCAGAGCCCTCGCTCCTCTACGCGCAACGCTCCAACGTCAATCAAATCAGTCAATGGTTTACGGCCGTCGAGAAATGCGGCGCGAAGAACCTGGAAAACTGCGATCGCCTTGCCTTGATCGCGTATGAGAAGAATCTTTACGTGCAGGCCGACCGCTGGCTCAATCACGGAGAGCTGACACCGCTCGGGCACTGGGTCCGCGCCAAGCTTTTGCTGCGCGACGGCCAGCTCGCCAGCGCGGCCGCGCATCTCGCCGAAGCGCAGCGAGGTTTCGCGCCCGATCTCACCTGGACAAATGGCGACTACCAAGGCGCCGAAGAAATTAAACCGCTCGTTCAGGTCCGCGGAGAACTCGGCGCCGTGCACCTCGCGCAGCAGCAGTATCTTCCCGCGCTGACCGAGCTGCTCGACGCCGGCTTCTGGCAGGACGCCGCCTACATCGCCGAGCGCGTCCTCACCGTCGACGAATTGATGCGTTACGTCGATGCCCACTGGCCCGCCGACAAGCCCGGAAGCGATGACATCCGCGCGCTTCTCGCACGGCGACTCATGCGCCTCGATCGCGCAGATGAAGCGCTTCCCTATTTCACAAAGGCCCTTCGCGACAAGGCGATCGCGTATCAGCTCGCGCTCTGTGACGGTCACGAGAAGAAGCGGTCCGCGAGCGAACGCGCGGAGCTTCTGTGGAAAGCGGCGACGATCGCGCGCAACGACGGGATGGAGTTGCTCGGCACGGAGCTCGAACCAGACGGCGTACTGTACGGCGGAAACTTCGAAGCAGGCCTTGCCGCGGCGCGATTGCATCCGAAAACCCCGTCGATCATCGCCCCGACGGCGGACGAGGTGAAACGCGCCGAGCAGAGCGCCTTAAAACCGGCACTGCGCTTCCACCACCGCTATCTCGCCGCCGATATCGCATGGGAAGCGATCGAACTCATGCCCGACAACGACGCCACCGCCGCGGCGCGCCTTTGTGAAGCCGGCGGATGGATCAAGGCACAGGACGCGAAATCCGCCGATCGCTTTTACAAAGAACTCGTCACGCGCTTCGCGCAAACCGATCTCGGCGCCGCCGCCGCTAAGAAACACTGGTTCCCAAAATGATGGTGGTGGTTGTGATGCGAATCATGTGGCACAGCCGCCCTCGGCTGTGCTTCCGTCGTTTGTCGGCAAGCGCGCGGGCCCCAAAGGGTTCTCGCGTTGACAACCTGCGCACCATGTCATAGCGTGAAATCATGATTCCTGTGACGCGACACGGCTGGCGAGAAATGCTGATTGGTTCGCTCGTTCTCGCCGCCGTGATGGTCGGAATCACCCAGGCGTATTTCATCCCCGACTGGCTCCGCTACGTCTTTCTCCTGCTTCCCGTCGCGGTCCTCATCTGGCTCTTCGCCTTCTTCCGCGATCCCGAGCGCGCGATTCCCGTCGAGCAGCATGCGATGGTCAGCCCCGCCGACGGAAAAGTCTCCGACATCGAGAAGCTCCCCAACCACGAACTCCTCGGCGGACCGTGCGTCCGCGTCGGCATCTTTCTTTCTGTCTTCAACGTGCACATCAACCGCGCGCCATGCGACGGCGTGGTGAAGGAAGTTCGCTACAAGCGCGGCAAGTTCATTAACGCGATGAAGCACAACGAAGCGTCGACCGACAACGAATCCAACACCGTAGTGCTCGTCGAGAGTGAAAGCAATCGCCCGATCGCGGTCGTCAAGCAAATCGTCGGTCTCATCGCGCGGCGAATCATTTGCACGGTCGATAAAGGCGAAAGCGTCGCGCGCGGACAGCGCATCGGCATGATCAAGTTCGGCAGCCGCACCGAGCTGTACATCCCTGCTTGGCTCGAGCCCGAGATCAAAGTTCAGATCGGCGACACCGTCCGCGGAGCGCAAGATGTCATCGCGATTCTTCATCAGCCGGTCGTGACGCGCGTGCGAAAGCTCGATGACCAGGAGTACGAACCAATCGTCGGCCGGGAGTCGCCGGCATGAGCGATCCCAACGAGGATGAAGGCACAAGGATGAAGGATGAAGAGGAAGATGAATCGTCTTCATCCTTCATCCTTCATCCTTCATCTTTATCTGACGATCCTTCATCCCTGCGAACGCGAGAGCATCGCCGCCGCCGCATGCGCCGTCGCGGGCGCCGCGCTTACATCCGCTCGGTTTATTTCCTCCCGAGCATGGCGACGCTCGGCAATGCCATCTGCGGATTCGGCGCGATGTACGTCGCTGCGTTCGACGCTTCGAACGTCGGTAGCGACCCCTGGGCCAGGTGGTTCAGCGGCTACAAATTTCTCGCCGCCGCTTACCTGATTTTCATGGCGATGATCTTTGACGCACTCGACGGCCGCCTCGCGCGCTTCACGCGCCACACGACCGACTTTGGCGGACAGCTCGACAGCCTCGCCGACGTCGTCAGCTTCGGCGCGGCGCCCGCGTTCATCGCACTGCTCGTCTTCAAAGCCCAGGGCCCGACTCTTCCCATCGTCTTCTCACGCCTGATCTGGGCGATCGGAGCGCTGTACTTCAGCTGCGCCGCCATTCGCCTCGCACGATTCAACGTCAGCAACGAACACGGCGAACAACACCACTTCAGCTTTCTCGGCCTTCCCTCGCCCGGCGCCGCCGGCGCGGTCGTCGCGTTCATCCTCATGCAGCAGGACCTTTACAAGATCTGGGAAGCAACTGACTCCCATCTCGCCCGCGCGCTCGCCAATACCTGCACCTGCATTCTCCCCGCGATCGTCCTGTGCGCCGGATTGCTGATGGTCTCCAACATCCGCTACCCGCACGTGATCAACCGCTGGCTCCGCGGACGCAGGCCTATCGCCCGCCTCATCGCCGGCGTGGCGATTCTGCTCCTCTTCCTGATCGCCCACCGCTACGTCCTCGGAATCGGATGCCTCGCCTATGCGCTTTACGGCCCCGGCATTCAGGCGTATCTGAAGATGCGCCGCAAACCGGTCGCGCCCCAGCACCTCAATGTTTAGCCGCGAGCGTGCTCGCGCCTTTTTCGGATACAAATCCACGCGAGCAAGCTCGCGGCCAAACGCATCCTTGCCACGCCCCTTCACCTTTCGATAATGCGCCCTTCCATGGCCAACAAAGTCATCACCCGTTTCGCCCCTTCGCCCACCGGCTATCTTCACGTCGGCGGCGCGCGCACCGCGCTCTTTTCGTTCCTCCTCGCCCGACACTTCGGTGGAGAATTCCTCCTTCGCATTGAAGACACCGACCTCGCGCGCAGCACGGAGACCGCCGTCCATCAACTCCTCGACGACCTCCGCTGGCTCGGACTCAACTGGGACAACACCGAGCTCGTCTTCCAATCCAAACGCCTCGAGATCTACAACAAAATCATCGACGACCTGCTGAAGCGCGGCCTCGCCTACAAAGCCTACGAGACCGACGAAGAGCTGACCGCCCAGCGCGCGGTCGCCGAGAAAGCGAAGCGAACCTACATCTACCGTCGCCCGCAACTCACCGACGACCAGCTCCGCGCCTACGAATCCGAAAACCGCCCGCACGTCGTGCGCTTCGCCACGCCGGTCAAAGATTACTACTTCGAAGACGCCGTCCTCGGCCCCGGCCAGGGCGTCAACTCGACACAAGTGCAGGACTTCGTCATCCGCAAAAGCGACGGCATGCCGACCTATCACTTTGCCGTCGTCGTGGACGATGCCGACGCCGGCATCACCCACGTCCTCCGCGGACAGGAGCACCTGCTCAACACCGTCAACCACATCGCGCTGCAAGAGGCATTGGGTTACCCGCGTCCGATCTACGCGCACCTCCCCGTCATCTTGAACCCACAAGATGGCAGCAAAATGAGCAAGCGCGATCGCGACAAACTCATCCGTCAGCGCGCCCAAAACTGGCTTAAGACCAACAAGACGTCTCCACAGGATCTCGCGGCCAAGACGTCGCTTGCGGTTTCGCAGATCGAAGACTGGTTGAAGGACACACAAAAACAGCTCGACATCCCCGAACAACAGCAGGTGATGAGCGTCATCGGCCTCAAGAACACCGATCTCCCCGAAATCCTCGTCCACGATTTCCGCAAGGCCGGTTACCTCCCCGAAGCGATGCTCAACTTCCTCGCCCTCTTAGGCTGGAACCCCGGCGGCGATCGCGAGCGCATGACCACCGAGCAATTGATCGAACTCTTCACAATCGAGGGCATCGGCAGGAGCAACGCCAAGTTCAACCGCGAAAAGCTCCTCGCCTTCAATACGGAATACGCGGCCAGCACCTCTGCCGCACACCTCGTGCAAGCCTTCAAAGCCTATCTCGCCGTCAACCCCGAATCCCCGCTCGCCCGAGCGAGCGACGAACAACTCGCCAAAATGCTCGAAATGAAAAAAGGCTTCCGCCTGTTGCGCGACGTCGACGAGTCCTCCCGTTTCCTCTTCATGCGCGACGACGAAATCACCTATCAACCCGACGCCGTCGAAAAAGTCCTGAAAAAATCCGACAACCAGGGCCTGACCGTCCTGCGCGATCTGAGACCGATCCTCGCGACCCTCTCTACGTGGAATCACGCGACAATCGAATCCGCCATCAACGCCTACGGCGCCGAAAAGCAATTGGGCCTGGGCAAAATCGCCCAACCCGTCCGCGTCGCCGTGAGTGGCGGCACCATCAGCCCGCCGATCTTCGAAAGCCTGGAGTTCCTCGGAAAAGAAAACACCCTCGCGCGAATCGATCGTTGCCTCACGCCGGCACTGTAGGCGGGGTCGCCAACCCCACGGTGTAGCACGGTGTGGCACAGCCGCCCTCGGCTGTGCTCCGCGCGAAGGGATCAAGCAGCATGCCAAAGGAGACCTCTCATGAAATCCCCGAAAAACATCGACGTCCTCTTCGTCGCGGGCTTCGGCCCGATCGTTCGCGACGCGGTCGCCAGCCGCAAGTTCTACGCCGAGACGCTCGCCCTGCCGTTCAAGGAAGACGCCGGCGGATACCTGCACACCGGCGCGCTCGACGGCGTAAAGCATTTCGCCCTATGGCCGCTCGCGCAGGCCGCCGAGTCCTGCTTCGGCACGAACCAGTGGCCCGGCGATCTACCGGTGCCGCAGGCGTGGATCGAGTTCGACGTCGCCGACATCGAACAAGCGACCGCCGAGCTGAAGTCGCAAGGCTACCAGCTGCTCGTCGCGATGCGAACGGAGCCGTGGGGGCAAATCGTGACGCGGCTGCTGGGGCCGGAAGGTTTGCTCGTCGGCATCACGCACACGCCGCAGCTGCGGAAGTGAATGCGGTCGAACAAAAGACTTGAACCACGAATGAACACGAATGGACACGAATGATGGAGTGATTTTCAATCGAGTCAGATCGTTAAATCCAAAAACTCTTCTCTGTCGCTACCCCGGACTAACGCCTATTAAACGCAGCTCTGACGCGCTCAGCGAGCGCCTCACACAAGTGCAACCGCCCTAACTGATCAAGACCATCTTCGTAGGAGTCGTGCACAATCTTTTTCGCAAGCGGCGCCAACTCTGTAATCAAGGCGAGGAAGGGCTGGTCATCAAAAAGAAGCTCGCGAAGGTGTGCGAGCGACAATGAGCTTCCTGGGAGCATCGCCATTGCAAATCCTACGGACGCGGCCGACTTCACCGCGACCCGGTCTCGCGGTAGACGAGTTTCCATTGCTGCTCGCAACGCCCCCGAGTCTGAGACAACTACAACCCCACCCCCCTGTTGCTCCTGTTGACGCTTGCACATCGTCGCGATCTCGATCAGCCGTCTATCCCAGATCGGCTTTAGTTCAATCTCACCCTCGCCCTCTTTGCTGAGCCTCACGGTCGGACGGACAACTGGTCCCCTGTGAACTCGAGGCCCCGGTGATTCGCTGCTGGAGATCTTGATCGCTGTAATCTGTCGCGTTTTGAGTTCCTCCTCAATTGCACTCGTGTCAGTTTTGGTTTCTCCGCCGAACTTAGTCATGAACGCGCGCCATCTGCCTGGAGAAAACTGACCCCGCTCTTGCAATAAGAAAGTCCTCAGGAAGGCCGTCTCTGCAAAATATGTTTTTGCTGTGCGACCGCGATCTCCTGGAAGGCCCTTAGCTTCCTCGTTGCTTCTCCACGCATGATACGCGGTTTCCTCTAGCACGGGCTCCGGCACCGCGATCCTTCGCCCCAATCGTTTCCAAGACTCGATCAGGGCGCAGAGTGCATCATGGTCCGCCTCGCCGGTGCAAAGCCAGCTAATTAATACGTGCGTGTCGAGCAACATTAACCACTTCTGTAGTTTCGCATTGACCTCTTCATACGCCTCGGGATGAATCCCGATGCTGCAGAGCGCCACGAACTTAACCACCGTGTTGAGCATCGACTGCCGCACGATCCCCGTGCGATCCAAAACAACCTCCACAACCGCATTGGCAAGCTCTTTAACGGAGTCCATCGATTCGTCGGTCGCAAACAACTCAGCGATGAATGGCTCAAATGCGCGGACCCCAAACAACTCCGGAAGCGGTGGGCGGTTCGACAGTTCCAGGATTCGATTGCAAACCTCAAGGCTGCGGCTCCAGAAGGCATCGACGAGTAGTTCCTGAAGACGTACCCAAATCTCCGGGAGGCGGTCACCGATCCTCCTGACGAGGTCCTGCGAGAGGCGACGCGTAACCTCGGCGCAAAAACCCTCTCGCATCGTGCGAGCATCAGTAGTCGAGTAATTGTCGAGTTCTTGGAGCCGCTCCGCGCCCGGCGGTTCTATGCGCACACTGCTGGCGACGCGGGAAACCCTCTCGGCCGCAGCATGCCTTTGAACGCTCAACTCTATTAGTTCGGGGACCACCTTATTAGGGAGCTGTAACTGTCGGCCCACCTCCACGCACAGCTGATGTGAGGACATCCAATCCTGCGTCTTGGAAAGCGATAGAAGGACGCATGCATCAATTAAGCTATCGCGGAGAGCGACCCCGTCCTCGTTGAATTGTGTCGCGAGCGCAATTCGTAGCCCGTTCAATCTGACGGGAGTCGCATCGTCGGCGCCCAGCAACCTATGGCGGAGACTGAGTAAGTCTGCCTCGTAGTATTCGATGAATATGTCCGTGTGATTCGCCGCAGCGGTGGCAAGTCGAGCCAATCCGAAGACCTCGATCCGAGGGCGCTGTTCGGTGCGAGCTCGGCACCATTGACGAAACTCTGATGCCTCCGCCTCTTCGATGGGAAAGTTGCTTGCCATCACCACATGATTTGGTAGACCGGTTTTGATGAGGCGGTTGAAGTCCTGATGGAATTTGGCGATCGCTGCCTTCGCAGTGTTCCGAATTGCGACGCACACGACACCATCCAGATCACCCGTGCGCGGACTTAACCATTGCGCGTCCCGCCCCAGATCGTTTCCAAGTTCGCTGGATACAAGATTCAGGTTGAGGGCTTTCCCGAGAAGATCCGTGGCGAATCTCTGGAAATGAGGCCAATTCGAGTCATCCTGCAGTGCCTTGCTGATGTCACTCACGTTTGGACGCATCGCGCACTCCCCACATCGCATGACAGTTTACGGCGCAATCGGCGACCTGTCGCCAAAACGTGCTGCCTGGCGTCATGCCAAGACCCTTACCTGCAAGTGAGTCTGTCCATGAATTGAATGCCGGTGCGGTTCTGCGGGCCGGTTACCCATTCGCCTGTTCATACGCTTCGATGGCCTCAGGCAATGCATCGATGACCTCATGCGCGAGCACGCTGCGCATACCTAATCGTTTCCCCGCGAGTTCGCCGGCTTTGCCGTGTAACCACACGCCGGCGCAGGCGGCGTCGAAGGGATTCATTTCCTGGGCGAGCAGCGTGCCGATGATTCCGCTGAGGACGTCGCCGGTGCCGGCCTTTGATAGCGAGCTGTCGCCGGTGCGATTCACGTAGACCTTTTCGCCGTCCGTGACGACGGTGCGATTGCCCTTCAGCACCACCACCTGGTGGAAGGTGTTCGATGCCTGCCTCGCGATTTCGATTCGGCCGTTGTCATCCGTCGGGACTTCGTCGCGATCGAAGAGCTTGGCGAGGCGTTTCATCTCGCCGGGGTGCGGGGTGAGGACGGCGGCGGCTTTGAAGTAGGCGGGCCAGCGCTTTTGCTTGGCGAGGAGATTGAGGGCGTCGGCGTCGACGACCATCGGTTTTTCCAGACGGACGAGGCGCTGCAGGCGCGCGAGCGCTTCGGGGGTCTGGCCGAGGCCGGGGCCGATGACGACGGCGTCGGATTTCTCGGCCATTTTGAGCAGCTCGTCCTTCGCGGAGGATTTGCCGAGGCCGAGGCCGATGAGTTCGGGGGTAATGGCCAGCGCGGCGCTAAGGATCGAGCGCGGGACGGCGATCTGCACGAGGCCGGCGCCCATGCGCAGCGCGGATTTTCCGGCAAGGGATGGCGCGCCGATCATGCCCTCGTTTCCGCCGACAACGAGCACGCGGCCGAAGAGGCCTTTGTGGCCATCGGCGGGACGCGGCGGAAGGGGTGGAAGTTGGGTGATGCGTGTCATAAGTTGAAAGCTGCTCAGGACTGAGGACTGAGTATCAGCATAAGTCGAAAGTTGCGCAGGACTGAGGACTGAGTGTTTGTTTCTTTAACTTTCACCTCAGTCCTGTGCAACTTTTACCTCTCTGTTCCTACGGGCGGAATTGACTGTACGTGATTGCGTCGAGATCGAGGGGGCTGAATTCGTTACGCTCGAAGTAAATGTGCGCGAGGCCGGCGCTCATGGCGGCGTTGTCGGTGCAGTATTGCAATTCGGGGAAGTAGACGGGGACCTCGAATTTTGACAGCGCCGCGCGCAGGCCGCGGTTGGCGCTGACGCCGCCGCCGATGATGACGGATTTCGCGTTGAAGGTTTCCATCGCTCGGCGAATCTTTTTGATCAGCACGTCGATGCACGCGGCCTGAAACGACGCGCAAATGTCGGCGATGTGCTGTTCGTTCGGCGGCGCGGGATGTTCATCCTTTCCCGGCACGCCTCTGACGTGATAGAGGACAGCCGTTTTTAAACCGCTGAAGGAGAAGTCGAGCGAGCCGCGGCCGAGCATGGAGCGCGGGAAGTGGATCGACTTCGGATCGCCCTGCTGTGCGAGGCGATCGATGATCGGTCCGCCGGGATAGCCGAGGCCGAGGATGGCGGCGACCTTGTCGTACGCTTCGCCGACGGCGTCGTCGATCGTGCTGCCGATGAGTGTGACGTCGGACCAGGTGTTCACCTGGTAGAGCGCGGTGTGCCCGCCGCTGCAGACTAATCCGACGGCTGGGAATTCGGGTTGAATGCCTTTGTCGAGGACGACGCTGTAGAGGTGTGCGTGGACGTGATCGACGCCGATGAGGGGTTTGCCCGTCGACCAGGCGAGGGTCTTGGCGGCGGTGACTCCGATGAGGAGCGAGCCGATGAGGCCGGGGCGGTGGGCGATGGCGATTGCGTCTAGATCTGCGAAACCGCAAGCGGACTTTTGCAGCGCTTCGTCGATGACGGGGAGGATGTTTTCGATGTGGGCGCGGCTGGCGATCTCGGGGACGACGCCGCGGTACTTCGCGTGCAGTTCGAATTGCGTCGCGATGACGTTGCTGCGGACGTGGACGCCGTCGTCCACGACCGCGGCCGCGGTTTCGTCGCAGGTGGATTCGATGGCGAGGATGCGGGGCATTTTGTGTTTTCTCCCCTCTCCCTTAAGGGAGAGGGTTGGGTGAGGGTGAAGTGTGAGAGTCGCGCGGCGCTAGTTCGTGAGATCCCGCGCGAGGCTTCTTTGCGAAACGACGCCCTTCCTACTCCCGCGCTCGACCCTCACCCTTACCCTCTCCCTTTCAGGAAGAGGGGATCAGAGCGCGCGATTACTTCGACGTGCCCGTCGTCGCCGCGGGCGTTGCCTTCTTCGAAGTCGGAGAAGACTTCGTCGTCGGCGCGGGCGACACCACCGGCATCGCGGGGGCCGATTGCGACGCGGGGGTCGCGGTTGACGTTGTCGGCAGCGGCGACACCTTTTCGGTAATCGGCGGCACCAACTTCCCCTTGCGGTCGCTCTTGTTCTGATCGAGCACGAGGACCGCGACCATCGTGTCGACTGCGCGTTGCAACTGCGTATCGACGACCTGCGTCGTCGCCGCGGGGGTCTTTGGATTCGTCGCGGCCTTGGGCATGGGCCGCTTCATCAGCTCTTGTTCAAGGCGATCGTGCAGCACGCGGCCCTCGGCGGCGACGTCCATCGGGACAGTGATGTTCGGCTCGACGCCCCAGTCGGTCGCGTCCTTTTTCTTGTGCACGAGGCGGCCGCTGGGCAGATAGTAATACGCGACGGTGAGCTTCAGCTCGCCGCCCTTGCTGTCGAGCGGAATCACTTCCTGCACCGAGCCTTTGCCGTACGTGCGCGTGCCGATGACCAGCGCGCGATTGTTGTCCTTCAAACTGCCCGAAACGATTTCGGAAGCACTGGCGGAGTGCTCGTTGACCAGCACGATCATCGGAAACTTCGGCAGCGTGCCTTCGCTCGTCGCTTCGATCTTCTGCTCGGGGCGATTGCGGCCCTTGGTGCTCACGATCACGCCGTGATCGACGAACATGTCGACGATCTGCACCGCCTGGTCGAGGCGCCCGCCCGGATTGAAGCGAAGGTCGAGGATCAGGCCGTCCATGCCCTGCTTCATGAGATCATTCATGACCTCCTTCATGCGGTCGTAGGTTTCGCTCGTGAACTGCGTGATGCGGAGGTACGCGATCTTCGGATCGTCGCTGACGAAATAATCCCAGGTGTTATCCGGATTGCGCTGATAACCTTTGACGGTCGGCACGACGATCTCTTCGCGGGTCATTTTGATGTCGGCGGTTTCGCCAGTCGCGTGCTTGACGGTGAGCGCGACGTCGCTGCCGAGCGGGCCGGCGATTTTTTTGATCACCTCCGGCAGGCGCAGGCCTTCGATCGATTCGCCGTTCACTTTGAGGATCTGATCGCCCGCGAGCACGCCGGCCTTGAGGGCGGGGCTGCCGTCGATCGGCGTGACAACTTCGATCGCGCCGGTTTGCTCGTTCTGGTCGAGCTGAATGCCGACGCCTTTGAAGCTGTTCTCTAGCATCCGCTCGAATTCTTCCGTCTTGGCCGGCGGAACGTAGACGCTGAAGGGATCGAGCTCGCTGAGCATGCCTTCGATGGCGGCGTCACGCAGCTTGTTCTCATCGACGGGATCGACGTAGTTGCTGGTGATCTGCCGCTGGATTTCGACGAGCTTTCCGACGAAGGCGTAATCGTCGTCGCGCTGGGCGAGGGAGGCGGGAATCTGGAACGCGAGCAGCGCGATGAGGACAAGGCTGACGGTCCAGGCGAGTCGTTCACGGTTCATTCAAACTCCAAATCAAGGTGCAGCATTGTAGCGGCGACGCCTGCGTCGCGTCGATGCGCAGCGTCGAAATGATAACCGATGTCGGCTGCCCCGACCGCGACGCAGGCTCGCACCTACAGGCGAGCAAGGAGTTCCTGCATCGCGCGCGTGACTTCCTGCGGCTTTTCCATCGGCGACATGTGGCCGGCATCGGGGATGATCACCAGCTTCGATCGGGGGATTTGCGCGTTCATCGCCTCGGCCATCTTTGGCGGAGTGATAGCATCTTCCTGCCCGACAAGGATCAGGGTGGGAACGGAAATGGATGGAAGGAATGCAGTCTGGTCGTCGCGATCGCGCATTGCCGCCAATGCGTGCTCGATTGTGAGCGCAGGGCACGCCTCCATGATGCGCTGAAGATCTTGTGCGACGGCCGGCTGATTCTTCGGCGTGCTCGGCGCGAGCATTTTCGGCATCATTTGATCCGCGACGGCCTTGCTGCCGCTCGTTCGGGCGAGGTCGATCATTTTCTGTCGCCCCGCTTTTCCCTCGGACGTGTCTCCTTCCGCGCGCGTGTCGATCAGCATCAGTCCGCGAAGGTCTTTCTGGTATTCCCTCGCGAACGCGAGCGCGACGTATCCGCCCATCGACAATCCGCCGAGCACGCACGGAGTCGCGTTGATCGCGCGAAGCAGCGAACAGATATCTTCCGCGAGCGACTTCATCGTGAACGGCGTGTTTGATTTGGATTGTCCAAACCCGCGAAGATCCACCGCGATCACGCGATATTGCTTGCTGAGCGGATCGACCTGATCTTTCCAGATCCGGCGATCGAGCGGAAATCCGTGCAAAAGAACGACGGGCACTCCCGATCCGCGCTCTTCGTACGACAAGGTCGTGCCATTGATGCTCTTTTCCGCCATCGCATCTCCTTGCAATCGAATATAGCCACAGAGCACACAGAGAGCACAGAGAGAAAGAAGAATGCCCTGTGTCCTCTGTGCCTTCGTGGCAAATTCTCGTTGGAAGTGACGCGCAAAAGCTGCGTCGTTGAAGCGGTCGGTCGTTGCCTTACAATCCTCCGGCTCTGATGGATTTTGATCCCGACAATCTACGCCTCACCGACTTCATGGATCTCGCCACGTTGCAGGAGATCCAGGATGGTTTTGCCGCCGTCGCCAACGTGAAAGCGACGATCACCGACGCCGCCGGCAACGTCCTCACGCAGCCGAATCCCACCGCGGAGTTTCTCAAGCGCCAGCGCGCGATCGAACAGGCGGAAGCGAAAACCGAAGGCCCGCAGCGCGAGGGCCGCGAGTACGTCGCGCCGATCATCGTGAACAACCAGCGGCTCGGCACGATCCGCATGTCCGCCAGTCCGAACGGCATCAGCTCGATCGATGAAGCAAAGATTTCGGCGCTCGCGGAGAAATACGGGCTCGATGCGAAGCAGATCAAGGCGCTTGCGACGACATTGCTCCGATCGCGGGAAACGCGACCGGCGGCGATTCAGTTTCTCTTCCTGATGGCCAACGCGATCACGCGATTGTGCTTTCAGGAATTCCAGCTTCGCCAGCGGATCAACGAGCTGACGACGGTTTACAACGTCACAATGATGCTGGCCGACGCGCGCGATCTGCCGCGCGTTTTGCAGCGAACAACTGAGCTCGTCGCTGAAGTGATGAACGTGAAGGCGGTTTCGATCCGCCTGATCGATCGCGACCATGACGAGCTAGTCATTCGCGCGGTTCACAACCTCTCGCGGGAATACCTCGCCAAAGGCCCGGTGTTGCTGAGCAAGGCGCAGATCGACAAGATCGCCCTTTCGCCGCGCGGATACGAGTACGTGAAAAACATGACGACGGATCCGCGCGTGCAGTATCCGCAGGAGGCCAAGCGCGAGGGCATCGTGTCGATGCTTTCAGTCGGAATGCGTTACAAGGGAAAGGCGATCGGGGCGCTGCGGCTTTACACGGCGGAGGAGGAAGCCTTCAGCCAGGCGAAAATCGATCTGCTGAAGGCGATCGCGGCGCAGGCGGCGTCGGCGATTGAGAATTCGCGTCTGCTCGCGGAATCGATCGAGGCCGAAGCGCTCGAAAAACAGGTCCGAATGGCCGCGGACGTGCAGCAGCGGATGATTCCGCAAACCCCGCCCGAGTTGCCCGGCGTCGAGCTTTCTTCCGTTTACGTCCCCAGCTTCGACCTCGGCGGCGATTTCTTCGACTACATCTCACTTCCCGATGGCAACCTCGGGCTAGTGATCGCGGACGTGAGCGGCAAAGGCGTCCCCGCGAGCCTCATCATGGCGTCCGTTCGCGCTGCCCTTCGCGCCCAGGTCGACAACGTTTACTACCTCTACGAAGTCCTGAGTCGCCTCAACAAGATGCTCTGCCGCGACACGAAGGTGAGCGAGTTTGTCACGCTTTTCTACGGCGTGCTCGATACGCGCAACAAACGCTTCACCTACTGCAACGCCGGTCATCCGCCCGCGATGCTGCTCCGCGACGGAAAGATCACTGAGCTGACAACGGACAACATGGTCCTCGGCATCGACCCCAACGAAATCTTCCGCCAGCAGTTCATCGATCTCAAACCAAACGACCTGCTGCTGCTGTACACCGATGGCCTTCCGGACGCGATGAACTTCAAGGACGAAACCTTCGGCCGACAGAGAATCCTCGACGCATTCGCGAAAGGCGGAACGAACGCGGAAACCGTGGCGCAAGGCATCCTCTGGGACATGCGAAGGTTCGTCGGCATGACGCGGCGAACCGACGACGTCACGATGATCGTGGCGCGGATCAGCTAACGCATTGTTCATTTTCGATTGTTCATTATTCATTTCTTCCAGCTATCACCTTTTCGAAAAAAAGTAACCGGTCCGCTGAAGCGGACCCTACAAGATGGTCCCTCGAACGGATCGTTCATTTCTTCCAGCCGACATCCGCGACGATTGGGCGGTGATCGGAGCCGCTATTGCCGGCGACATACGAGCGGGTGCACGCTAGCTCGTGGCTGATCATCACGTGATCGATGCGGATGCCGGGGAAGTGCGACCAGCGGCCGACACACGGAAATGTGGTACCGCGGCCGTGGCCCGCGAGCTCATGCGTGCTCGCGAGGCCAATGTCGCGCAGCGCGGCGGCGTTGGGGGAATCGGGCGTGAAGTTGAAATCTCCGCCGACGATCACCGGGAGTTTTTCGTTCTTCAATCGATCGATCAGGTCGGCCGTCTGAATCCGCTCGGTCGCGATGCTTCGAATCGACTGCGGACATCGCAGATGAACGGCATAGAGTGCGACATCCCCGCCGGGCAGATGAAGGGTCGCACGCAATTGCTGGTGCGAGCTATAGAGCCCGATGTCCCCCGCGTTTGAGAACGGAATGCGAGAAAAGATGCCGATCCCGGACGAACCATGATCCGCGAAGATGCTCTGGTACGGATATTCCGCACCGATTGCCTTCTGCAATGCATCATTCTGGAACAGCGTGAACTCCTCCACGAGCACGACGTCCGGATCCGCCTCGCGGATCTGCTTCACGATCGCATCGGTATTCTGATTTTTATACAGGAGGTTCATGCTCATCACACGGCAAGTCTGCGCGCGAGTCTCCGGCTGCTTCTTGGGCAGGTAATCCCTCGCCACCGGCGCGAGAAGCACAATCGCGGGGAGCAATGCGATCATCGAAAGCCGCCACGAGCGCATGATCCATGCGAGGATCGCTGCGCCCGCTAATCCGACCGCGATTTGAAATTGAAGTGAGCGAACGGCGAACGCAAAAGCGGCCAGAAGCAGGTAGCTATGCCGCGTCGCACGGAAATTTTGCGGAAGAAGATAGGCTAGAAGTATCGCAGCGACTGTTCCGAGAATGCAGAGGCCCAGCATCCATCGGATGATCTGGCGAATGCTTGAAAACCGTGAAGAAGGGGTAACGACAGAAGAGGTTGAAGTGGTCATTGAATCATGCGAGGCAGATTCGTCACCGGACGCGTAGTCATATCACATCGCTCGCCTGATGCAATGAGATTGTGTGGCACAGCCGCCCTCGGCTGTGCTTTCCGAAACGCACAGCCGAGGGCGGCTGTGCCACATAGTCGTTTGTTGAATTACGATCGAACTAATCTTCCCAGTCTGACACTGCGCGCAATGTTCGGGACGAGTATTCTTCGCACATGGATGTGACCCGGATGAGTCAGGAGGACCGCGAGAAGTTGCTGCGCGCGATCGCGGAGCGACGGGATTATCTTGGGCGGGTGATTCGCTGGATGGAGCGCACGGGTTGGTATGGGAACGATCCTATTCTGAACTCGATCCGTTCCGCGTATCAATCGCTTCACGCGGCGATCAACTGTTTCCCACCCCCGCCGCCGAAGGTGAAGTGTTTGCGGGATTCGTGAGTCACTTCGCAGGCGCCGGCTCGGCCACCCATACTGAAACTTTTCGCTGCTCGATCGTCAGCTTCAAGTCAGTCTGTTTCGAAACCATTTCGAGTAACTGTTTGATCTTCTCCTCTTTCGCAGGTCCTTCGGGCAGCCCCGCCAACTGCTTGTAATTCGTCGAGCTGTGATGGCGCCACGAAATCCGTTGTGAAGGCGGATCTTCGACTTCGTTCGCCACAGGCATGCCGACACGGTCACCGAGCATTTTGAGGAATTCGTCGAGCAACCCGGATCCGCCGCCGGCGCCTTCATCTTTGTCGGATTTACCAATGAACAAGTGAACGGAGGTCGCTTCGTACGCGCCATCAATTGGATGAAACGCGTATTTTCCCTGCGCGACGAGAACCGGACGCTCGATCTCTTTTTCGCTGAACTTGAGCGACGGCCCTTTCGCGTCGCGAATAATGTCGGCGAGCTTGTCGAGCTTTGGCTGCATTTCCGTCGTGACGTCGAGCATCCAGTCGCCCGGAAGTTTGAACGAAGGATATTCCTGCGGCAGTTGGATCTGATACGATTTTAATTCGAGCACGTCGCCCAAAACCTGGCGGATGGTCATGCCCTTTTCGTCGCCGAAGCCCAAGCCCCAGTTCTGAAACGACGAGCCAGTCCAGTGAAATGTGAAATATGTCGGCGGATCGCTAATCGCGCGAGCCTGATCCGGTTCCTCCTTGAAGTAATAGGTCTTTCGCTCGGGAATGAACGGCGGCGCGATGCGCTTGAGCGCTTCGCCGTCGTCCATCTTGTATGTCTCGTTAAATCTCTCTCGCCAACTGTCATTCTCATCCGCGCGAAGTGCCGGCACGAATAGTGCGAAAAGTGTTGACAAGATCACCAACAAGTGCCTTCGCATGGCGCTCATTCCAAGAAGCCGCGAGCAAAAATGCAATCGAAAAACGGCGCGATTGTTCGATGTAAATAGTGGCGTGTTTGGCACGCCGATTGATGGATTGCCATTTCGGTTTTGAGGTCTATTGTTGGAGCACAGATGGACTACAGGCCGACCATCGCGATCACCATGGGCGACCCCGCCGGCATCGGCGCGGAGGTGATCGTCAAAGCACTTGCCGACCCGGTGCTGCGGCATCGGGCGCGGTACATCATTTATGGGATGAACGAACTGCTGCACTACGCCGCCGACGTCGCGGAATACGACGTCTTCTGGTGGCGCGATCAGTTCAACGGCCGGCTCCGCGCGTATCCGCACGATGTTGTCGTCGTCGATTACGACACCTATTCGATGCTCGGCGGGAGCGCGATCCGCAGCCCCAGCAAAATGGGCGGCGAAGCGTCGATGCGCTTTTGTCTTGATGCAATCGACGCGGCAAAACAAAAGATCGTCGATGCGGTTGTCACCGCCCCCATCGCGAAGGAAAGCTGGAAGCTCGCGGGGTATCACTTTCCTGGTCACACGGAACTTTTCGCCCAGCGCACTGGCGCGCGGCGTCACGCGATGATGTTCGCCGGCGGGCCGCTCAAGGTTGTGCTTTCGACCGTTCACATTCCGCTGATGGGCTTGTGGGGCAAGCTCAACATCGGCGCGGTGTTTCAACCGATCGAACTGATCCACCAGGCGCTGGTCGAATGGTTCGACATCCCCAAGCCACGCATCGCGGTGGCGGGGCTGAATCCGCACGCGAGCGAAAACGGACAGTTCGGTGATGAAGAAGAGCGCATCATCGCGCCGGCCATTCTGATGGCGAAAGATCAGGGCATCGATGTGACTGGTCCCTATCCGCCGGACACGATCTTCCTCAAGGCGCGCGACGGCTACTTCGACGCCGTCGTCTGCATGTATCACGACCAGGGTTTGATTCCCGTGAAGCTGCTCGCATTCGATCGGGCGGTGAACATCACGATCGGCCTGCCGATCATCCGCACCAGTCCGGATCACGGCACCGCGTTCGACATCGTCGGGCGCAACAAGGCCAACCCAGGCTCGATGCGCTCCGCGATCGAGATGGCGATCGACATGGCGGTCAAACGCCACGCGCGCGAGCAGTCGAAGCCCTCTACGCCATTACCACAGCAACAACCCGAATCGAAGTAATCTGCCTTCGCATTCGTAGGGTGCGCGTCAGCGCACCCGTTATTTCTCCACGCCCACAGCGAATAACCGGTGCGCTGAAGCGCACCCTACCTCGCAATTCACTTTCCGTCCTCGTCCGATTACAGTTGCCCCTCCGAATTGAGGAGTAAAAGCAATGAAAATCCGTGATCCCAAAGAAACGAAATACGATCTTGTCGCGCTCGGCGAATCGATGATTCGCCTCTCGCCGCCGCAGCATGGGCGAATTGAGTTTGCGCCGCTGCTTGAGGTGTGGGTGGGTGGCGGCGAATACAACGTCGCATACGCCCTCTCGCGTCTGGGCCTGCGAACGGGATGGGTCGGCGGGCTGAACAGCTCACCGATGGGCGCGATCATTCGCAACCATGCTCGAGCCGTCGGGATGGATGTGAGCTACGTCGTCGAGCGGAAGTACGACGGTGTCGGCGCGAAGGACCGGGTCGGCTTGAACTTCACCGAAGTGGGCGTTGCCAAGCGCGGCAGCGTCACGCTCTACGATCGCGGACACACCGCGACGGCGGGGATGAAGCCGGGCGATGTAAATTGGAACAAGCTGTTCAAGGAAGATGGCGTGCGGTGGCTGCACACCGGAGGCATCTTTAGTGCGCTCTCCGAAACGACCCGACAGGTGGTTGCGGAGGCCGTCAAAGCAGCGCACGAGGCGGGGACCATCGTCAGCTACGATCTGAATTTCCGTTCGAAGCTGTGGAGCAGCAAAGACGCCATCGCGACGACCAAGCCGCTCGTGCCGTACATCGATGTGCTCATTGGCAACGAGGAGGACTTTGAGCAGGTGCTCGGGTATCGGGCGGAAGGCGTGGACGTGCACAAGGCGGGCGCACTGGACGTCGGACCATTCAAGAAGATGGTCGAGCGCGTGGTTAAAGATTTCCCGAACATCAAAGTCGTCGGCACGACCTTGCGCGGCGTGAAGACCGCGACGATCAACGACTGGTCGGCGATCATGTGGGCGGACGGAGCGTTCTACGACGGGCCGATGTTTGAGAACCTGGAGATCGAAGATCGCGTGGGCGGCGGGGATGGGTTCGCGAGCGGATTTTCGTACGGCTTCCTCACGGGCAAGTCTCCGCAGGAATGCGTGAACCTCGGTGTCGCGCACGGCGCGCTGCTGATGAGTACGATGGGTGATACGAGCCAGATCACGCTGGATGAGCTGTCGCACGTCGCGAAGGGTGGGAGTGCGCGGATCAAGCGATAGTCGTACTCGCAGGGGTCATTTCGCGACATCGTCCGATAAAATGCCGCCCGGCGCTGCGCTCTGGGCGGCCGTGAAGCGCACAACGTTGACACCTTACCGCACCCCCGGTTACGGTTTTCGCCGCGTTTTTAATTCGTTGGGTGTGCTTCAGCACACCATCTGCATTCCGGTGTGCTGAAGCGCACCCTACATAGAACTGAGCATCCATGAAGGCCGCCGTTACACGAGCCAAGGCGTATCTCAAGACGCGCCACAAAAGCGTCCGCGACGCGATGAAGGAACTGAAGCTGGACGCCCTGCTTCTGACGCATCCGCCGGATCTTGCGTACCTGACCAATTTCACCGGCGACGACTCCGTCGGCATCATTACGCAAAAGGATTTCTTCCTCGTCACCGACTTCCGCTACAAGGAACAGGCGGATCTCGAAGCCGGCTGGCTGAAAGTCAGCCTCCGCGAAGCGAAGATGGCCGATGCGCTCGCGAAAGCGATTGGCGAGTCAAAGGCCAAGCGCATCGGCTTCGAGGCGAACTTCACCACCTTCGGCCAGGTTAACGCGGTCGATCACGCGCTGAAGCAGTCGAAGACTGGCTCCGAGCCGGAGCTGGTGCCGCTGGAAGACGTGATGTCCAACATCCGCAAGGTGAAGGACGACCAGGAAATCGACCTGATCCGCAAATCGGTCGCGATCGCGGAAGAGGCGTTCGAAGCGATTCGAGACGACATCAAGGTGGGCGAATCGGAAAGCCACATCGCCGGACTCTTAGTGATGGAGCTGCGATCGCGAGGCGCCAGCGACAGCAGCTTTCCGCCGATCGTCGCCGCCGGCGCGAACAGCTCGCTTCCGCACTATCGTCCGAGCGACACGCTCGTGCAGCAGGATCAACCGCTCTTGCTCGACTGGGGCGCGCTCTACAAAGGGTATTGCAGCGATCTGACGCGCACACTTCTCGTCGGGCGCGTGAGCCAGAAGATCAAGACGATTTATAAGGTCGTGTTTGAGGCGCAGCGGGCGGTGCTCGACTTCATGCGCCCCGGCGTGACGACGATGCAGGCGGATCGCGTCGCCCGCGATGTGATCGAGAAGGCAGGATTTGGCGAGCAGTTCGGTCACGGCCTGGGCCACGGCATCGGCCGCGATATTCACGAGCTTCCGACGCTGCGAAAGACGGGCGGCGAAGAAGAGCTTCGGCCGGGCATGGTGGTGACGGTCGAGCCAGGGATTTATTTGCCCGGAGAAGGCGGCGTGCGCATCGAGGACGACGTGCTCATCACGCATTCAGGGTGCGAGGTGCTGTCGTCGCTGGATAAGACCTTTGAGGGCTGCCACATCGAATGATTTCAGTTTGCACGGGCGAGGCGCCCGCGCCACGGATTGAAAGGCTCTGACTTGAGCAAAAAGAAAACTCCCACAACTTCGAAAACAAACAATCGCGCGATCAGCAACAGTCCAATGGATGTCGGCCTGCTGGAACAGATGGTGAAGCTGATGGCGGCGAACGATCTCAATACGGTCGACGTTCGCGACGGGGATAAGCGTGTGATTCTCAAACGCGGTGCAATGATGTCGGCTGCGCCCGCGTATGCGATGGCGCATCATGCGTCCGCACCGATGGCGATGCCCTCCGCACCGCCAGCCGCAGCGTCATCCGGATCGACACCTGCAGTCACCGACGAAACCGCCGGCCTCATTCCGATCAAGAGCCCGATGGTCGGCACGTTTTATGCCGCCACGAGCCCCGATGCCAAACCGCTCGTCAGCGTCGGCGACAGCGTCGACGAAGAAACCGACGTCTGCATCATCGAAGCGATGAAGGTGTTCAACAACATTCAGGCCCAGGTTCGCGGGACGATTGCGAGAGTCCTCGTGACCAACGGGCAGGTCGTTGAATTCGGGCAGCCGCTCTTCCTGGTGAAGCCGTGAGCAAAGTTGCTCAGAAGCGACAACTCCGATTTAAGAATGAAGACGACGCGATCGCGGAGATCGAGCGTCTGCGCGCCAGCCGATACGACAAGCTCGGCAACTGGACGCTTGCGATGATCTGCTGGCATCTCGACATGCCGCTCGATCCGCCGGTCACGACGAAGCTCACGCCGCAACAGGAGCAGCGGCAGCGCGATTTCATCGATGTGATCCTGACGACCGGTCGTCCGCCGGGGAATTTCGAAGCCCCGCCGGATCGCACCCCATCGCCATCGTGCGGGGATGCCGACGTCGACCATTTCCTCGCGACGCTTCGCAAGCTCAAGGCGTATCCGCATTCGCACGTGTCGATGGGACCGTTCGGGCCGGTGCTGACGGAACATGTCCGCGCGCTTCTGCTGATGCACGCGGCACATCACCTAAGCCATCTGGTTCCGACGTCGCCCGCGCGGCGCATCGGATTGCAGTACAAGAACGAAGACGAAGTGGTGGCCGACGTCTCGCGCCTCAGGGAGGGCTACGAGCGTGCCGGATCGTGGTCGCTTCCGCAAACGTGCTGGCATCTCGAGAAGACGGTGATGTCGCGCTTGCGGCCCGGACCGTTTGACGAAGACACGCCGGAGCAGACCCAGCGTAAGGCGGCGATCCCGCAGATTCTCGCAGCGGGTGCATTGCCGCATGGGATCATCGCGCCGTCGGATGTCGTTCCACCGGAGGACGCGGACGATGCTTCCATCGATGCTTTGATTACGGCGTTGAAACGACTCAAGGCGTTCAAAGGCGAAATCGCGCCGCACCTGTTCTTTGGCCGGCTCAGCGACGCCGACGCGCGGCAACTCAACCTCATTCACTGTGCGCATCATCTTTCTTACCTGGTGCCGACCAACTAAACATGTTTTCAAAGATCCTGATTGCCAATCGAGGGGAGATCGCGCTGCGGATCATCCGCGCCTGCCGCGAGCTGGGCGTACAGACCGCCGTGGTGTATTCGACCGCGGACAAAGATGCCGCGTATCTGAAGCTGGCCGACCAGGCGATTTGCATCGGGGACGCGCCCCCCGCCGCGAGTTATCTCAACATCCCGCGCATCATCAGCGCCGCTGAAATTGCAGACGTGCAGGCGATCCATCCCGGCTACGGCTTCCTCGCGGAGAATGCGCACTTCGCTGAGATCTGCCGCAGCTGCAAGATCGAGTTCATCGGCCCGCCGGTGAAGGCGATGGCCGCCGTCGGTGACAAGGTCGAGTGCAAGAAGCTCGCGAAGAAAGCGAAGGTGCCGACGGTTCCGGGGTCGGAAGGCGCGGTCGATGACGAGCGCGTCGCCCTGCGCATCGCCGAGGAGATCGGCTACCCCGTGATCATCAAAGCCGCCGCAGGTGGTGGTGGCCGTGGGATGCGCGTGGCGCACAACGACGTTTCGCTCCGCGCAGGTTTCAAGCAGGCGCAGGCGGAGGCGGAGAACGCGTTCAAGAATTCGACGGTGTACATCGAAAAGTACGTCGAGTTCGGCCGACACGTCGAAGTGCAGGTCCTCGCCGATGCTCATGGAAACGCGCTGCACCTTTGGGAGCGCGACTGTTCGATGCAACGCCGCCATCAGAAGCTGGTCGAAGAATCACCCAGCCCCGCCCTCACCCAAGCGACGCGCGAGAAGCTTTGCGAAAGCGCCGTGCGTCTCGTGAAAACCGCTGGCTATACGAACGCGGGCACCGTCGAGTATCTCGTCGATAAGGACCAGAACTTCTACATCCTGGAAGTAAACGCCCGCATCCAGGTCGAGCATCCGGTCACGGAACAAGTCACCGGAATGGACCTCATCAAAGAGCAGATCCGCATCGCGAGCGGCGAGGCGCTGCCGTACAAGCAGAAGGACATTCCGCAAATCGGCCACGCGATCGAGTGCCGCATTAATGCGGAGGATCCGTCACGGAACTTCGCGCCCTCGCCCGGATTGATCGAAGAATTCCGTCCGCCGGGCGGACCAGGCGTGCGGCTCGACTCGCACGCATACGCGGGCTACCGCATTCCGCCGAACTACGACAGCATGATCGGCAAGCTGATCGTGCATCGAAAGAACCGCCAAGACGCGATCGCGACGATGAAGCGGGCGCTCGGCGAGTTTTATATCTCCCCGACGCGCACAACGATTCCGCTGCACTTGCAGATCATGGACAATGAGTATTTCCGAAGCGGCGACGTCGACACCGGTTTCGTCGAGCGCGTGCTGCTCGGGAAGTGAACGTGTTTCGCCCGAAAGCCCCGGCTGCTAGCAGCCGGGGCTTTGTGTTGATTACAATCCCCACGTGAAGCCTCCTCTCAAAGTTCCGGTGAATCTCTCCAGCGGTCACTACGACATCTGGATCCAACCCGGCCTGCGCGAGCGCGCTGGTGCTGTCGTCTCCGGACTCACGCACTCGAAGAAGCTCGGCATCGTCACCGACGATCAAGTCGCACCGCGCCATCTAGAGCCCGTGCGAAAATCGCTCGCCGCCGCCGGAATTGAAACGGTGGTCGCGATCGTTCCCGCGGGCGAGCAGCACAAGAACATCGAAACGCTCGGCCAGATCTACGACGCCCTGCTCGGCGCGAAGATCGAACGCTCCACGCCAGTGATCGCACTGGGCGGAGGTGTGATCGGCGACATGACCGGCTTCGTGGCCGCCACGCTTCTCCGCGGCGTGCCGTTCATCCAGATGCCGACGACGCTGCTTGCGATGGTCGACGCAAGCGTCGGCGGAAAGACGGGCGTCAATCATCCGACCGGAAAGAACCTGATCGGCGCATTCCATCAACCGATCGCCGTTCTCATCGATCCCGAGGTGCTGCGAACGCTGCCCGAGCGCGAGCTGCGCGGTGGACTCGCGGAATGCATCAAGCACGAGATCATCCGCGACGCGGAAGGATTTGATCGCCTCGAAAAAGAAATCGGCAAAGCGCTCGCGCTCGACGTCGATTACCTCGCCGATCTGGTCGCCCACAACGTCGCGATCAAAGCCCGTGTCGTCGAGGCCGATCCGTTTGAAGAAGGTGAGCGCGCCCACCTCAACTTCGGCCACACCTTCGGCCACGCCATCGAATCCGTCTCGCGCTACGAATACTCCCACGGCGAATCCGTCGCCCTCGGCATGATCGCCGCCACCCGCGCCGCGAACGATCTGAAGATGCTCGATAACTCCTCCCGCGATCGGATCGAAAAGCTCATCGGGCAAGCCGGCCTGCCGATTGGTGGAATGAAGCTGGATCCGCAGCCGGTATTCTCGGCGATGTACTTTGATAAAAAGGTGAAAGCAGGAAAGCTGCGTTTCGTCCTTCCGGACCGAATCGGCCATGTGGTGATCCGCGACGACCTCCCAGAGCGAACCATCTTCGAGGCTCTCCGCTCGCTGGTCGCGTAGAGCCTTGCCAAAAATCTGCTAGGGAACCCACCTATTTCGTTGCCGTGCACCCCCGGTTCGTTATATAAGTTCTGCAGGAGCGCGGAGAATCTTTTCAGCCAGCTTTCGGCACGTCTCGGCACTCCTGTAAGGGCTCTCGTTCATTTTCGAACTGACAGGAGAGGGAATAATGAAACCACTTCGTGCTTCGCTAACGGTCGGACTGTCTGCACTCGCGTTGGCCGTCGCCGGGACTTCGCACGCAGATCTCTATTGGGATCTCAACGACTCCGCCGACGGTGCCAGCACCTCACCGACCGGCGCCTGGGATGCGGCGAACGTCTGGAATGCGAACTCCGACGGTAGCGGTTCCCCCGGTGCATGGACAAGCGGCGAGGTCGCGGTGTTCTCCGCAGGCACCGACGCCACCGGCGCATACACCGTTACATTGAACACACCGCAAAACGCCGCAGGCCTCCGCTTCGAAGAAGGCACCGGAACGATCACCACCAGCACGCTCACTCTCAACAGCGGAACGATCGATGTCGCCGCGGGCGCAACCGCGCAGATCGATTCCGTGCTCGGCAGCAGTGGTCGCATCACGAAGAGCGGCGCCGGAACGCTCATCCTCAACGCGAACAACACGTTTAACGGCCTCACGATCAACGGCGGAATGATCATCATTCCCGGCGAGACCAGCGCGGCCGCCACGGCGGCCAATCCGCTTGGCGCTGCGCCGGGATCAGCGACGCCCGGCTATCTCGTTTTCGATGGCGGTACACTCCGCAGTCTCAAAAACTCGACCACATCGAGCTTCATTATCCCCAACCGTGGTGTGCAGTTGAATGCGGGCGGCGGAACATTCGATGTGGCCCTTTCGACTGCAACGCTCTCCTACACCGGCGGGATCGCAGGCACCGCCGGCGGAGCGTTCACCAAGACCGGTGCCGGCGCTTTGACGATGGGCGCCAACACCTACAACGGCGACACCTTCCTGACGGAAGGCGGCTTCGTGATGGGTTCAACTGCCACCTACGGCAATGGGGTCGGAACGCTGCATCTGGACGGCGGAAATATCTACGTCTCCGCCAACCGCACAACGAGTCTCGGTGCGACGAACTCGAACCCCATCAACATGTCGGCGAACACCACCATCGCCAACACGACAACCGCCACGGCCGGCACGCGAAACTACGCGATCTTCACCAATAGCGTTACAGCAACAGCCGGAACATTGACGATCGCGAACATCGCAACCACGGCCTCGAACACCTCCATCATTGATGTTCGCTTCGCGGGCGGTGGATTCACGTTTGCGCGGCCGGTCGTTCTCAACTCAGGTCTGAGTGTCGGTTCAGGAACGACGGCTGGCTCGCAAATCAGCTTCTTCGGGACGAGCGCCGCCGGTTCGGTCACGTTCAGCGATACGATCTCCGGTAGCGGCAGCCTTCGACGCACTTCGACCAACGATGGCGAAGGCGGCGATACCATCCTCTCCGGCGCCAATACCTACTCGGGCTACACGAATCTCTTCGGCGGATTCATCGGCTTCGGCATCGATTCGACCGGCCCGGCGGGCGCGCCGACCAGCGGTCCCATCGGCACGGGCACGCTCACCATCGCCGACGACAGCACCGTTGGTTTCTTCGCCAGCGGCGGCTCACGAACCGTCGGCAATCCGGTCATTCTCGGCAGCGTCGTTAACACCACTATCAAAGGGAGCAACGATCTGAACATGACCGGACCGATCGCGCTTGGAACCATTCCGCGAACGTTGACTGTGAGCAACTCCGGCGTCACCACGTTTTCGGGCGTCATCTCCGGCGGCGCAGGCACACTGTCGATCAACAAAGCGGGCGCCGGAAAACTGGTGCTGAACAACGCGAGCAACTTCGCCGGCACCATTCAGGTCAGCAATGGAACGCTCGCGCTCGGCAGCAACGGATCGATCACGAATGCGACAACGGTTCTCACGGGCGCAGCGCTCGGCGGGACCGGCACGCTTAATGCCAGCGCGACGATCCAGAACGGCGCAAGTGTCTCTCCCGGCGACAGCACCGGTGTCCTCCACACCGGGAACGAAACGTGGCAAACCGGCGGCAACTACGTCTTTGAAGTCGCGGACGCTTCCGATACCTCGCAAGCCTCCGCCGGCGCGAAGTACGATCAGCTTCAGCTCAACCAAGGCACCGGCGTGCTCGACCTCTCCGGGCTCTCCGCTGCGAACAAGTTCAACATCGTCGTGCGATCGCTCACCGCGAGCCAGACGGCGGGCGCGACCGCCAACTTTAATCCGAGCCAGAGCTATTCCTGGGTGATCGCCAGCGCGAGCGACATCCTCATCGACAACGGCGGCGGGCCAACCTCTGCAACCATCGGGAACTTCAATCCAGCCATCTTCGCGATCGATACCAGCGGTTTTGCGAATGTCCCGAACTCAACCGACTTCACCGTTGGTCTCGACGGAACCGAAAACAACCTCGTGCTGACCTACGCGGTGCCCGAGCCGGGCAGCGTCATGCTGGTGGTGTGCGGCGCGTTCGGGCTCATGAGCCGCCGCCGCGTTCGGCGGTGAACCTATCGACTACGCAATGAGAAGGCGCGGGTGTGTCCGCGCCTTCTCTCGTCCCCGCGGCAGTTTGACCTTCGTCGCTTTCGCGGGTACATTCTCCGACCCTTTCCCCTCGAAAAACGTAGTACCAGACGGGGAAACGCCCGCTTTTGGGCGTCATCAAGAGAGTTTCGGAAGATCCAGGCAGATAAGGATTTACAGCAATGCGAGCCAGTGATATTCGACGTGGACAGGCCGTCATCCTCGACGGCAAGCTGATGGTGGTCACCAACGCCGACCACAACACCCCGGGCAACCTCCGCGCCAAAGTTCAGTTCAAGCTGCGCGACGTGGTCAAGGGCACCATTCAGGACAAGCGCGTCGGCGCGACCGATGACATCGAGACCGCCACCCTCGACCGCCGGCAGGTGGAATACCTCTACAGCGACAACGAAGGTCACGTCCTGATGGACCTCGAGACCTACGACCAGAACACGATCCCCAAAGAAGTCTTCGGCGACGACATTCTTTATCTCAAGCCGAACACGCAGCTGCTCGCGATGTTCCACGAGGGCAAGGTTGTCAGCTATGAAATGCCCAAGACGGTCGATTTGAAGGTGACCGAGACCGCGCCTGGCATCAAGGGTGCGACGGCCACCAATCAGATGAAAGACGCCGAGCTCGAAACCGGCCTGAAGACCCGCGTCCCGCCGTTCATCGAAATCGGCGAGACCATCCGCATCAACGTCGAAACCGGCAGCTACCTGAGCCGCGCCTGATCAAGTCAGTCCGATGCGCGCTTAGCCGCGAGCTTTGCTCGCGTCATCTTCTCGAACAACAACCGCGAGCAAGCTCGCGGCTAAACGAAAAGCCGCGAGATTCGTCTCGCGGCTTTTTTCTTTTTGCGCTGTAGCGTGTGCTTCCACACACCGCTTTCGAGTGCAGGCTGGCGTGCTGAAGCACTCCCTATCAAAACTACGAAGATTTCCCACCGATGGAAACCGCCGCGAGCTCGGGATTGAATGGTTTTTTCTCCGCCAGCCCGCTCATTTCCGCGGTCTCGCGCGCGTGGTCCATGTCGCTCTTGATCGGCGTGAGGATGTTGATGATGTCGTGAAGTACCCTGATCTGCGACATCGTCGCGTCGATCTCCGCGATCCTGTCCTTCGGGTAATGGTCGAGCACCGGCCGGGTTTCGCGCTCGTAGACCTCGAGGCGATTTTGAATCACCGTGTCGTTTGCGTCGTCGAACCGGTTTTCCTTCAGCGCACGACGGCGCAAACGCATCACCATCTTCTTCATGTCCGCACAGCGAAGGTAGATCACCTTCACCACGTCGAGCGTCTCGTCGAGCAGCTCGGCCTGCATCTTGTTTCGCGGGATGCCGTCGAGAACCAGCAGTTCCGTCTCGGGATGGAACTGGTTCACCATCTCCATGCCCTTGATGTAGTTCTTCCACAGCTTCACCGTGAACTCATCCGGCACGAGCTGTCCGCGGCTCGAGTATTCCCAGAACACGCGGCCCATTTCGCTGCGGAGATCGAGCGTGCGAAACACGTCGCCGCAGGCGCTGTGGTAGAAGCCTGGAATGGCCCCGAGGATCTTTCCCTGCGTCCCCTTTCCACTGCCGGGGGCGCCGAACAGGAGGATGGATTTGTACCGCATGCTCATATTCTAACGTAGATTCAACATAGTGGCGAAGGTGCGACGATTCGCCGCAAGATTG
>JAICIO010000020.1 GCA_025924315.1 Phycisphaerae bacterium | reverse complement strand
TTTCTTGGGGGCGCGCCGGGTTCGGGCCGTCTCCGCGGTTGGGTTTTTTTGTGGGTTCTTTATGGCTAACACCGGGCCCGGTTACGCGGACCCTACAGAGGGATACGTCGTTGCGAGAATCCGTATTATTCGTTCCGCGCGAGAAGAAATAACCGGTGCGCTGAAGCGCACCCTACAAGAGCATCGATCCGCTTCGGTGGTTACTGCCGCACAGGTTGCGTCTGAAGCGCTTTGCAAATTTCGTTGAGGAGTTGATCGACTTTGAACGGCTTGAAGAGGACCGCTTGCAAACCTTCCTGAGACGCGCGCACGATGCAGTGGTTCGGATCGTAGCCGAAACCGGTCATCAGAATCACCGGAAGCGTCTGACTCTTCTTCCTCGCGGCGGCGAAGACGTCGTAGCCGGTTTTGTCCGGCATCTTGATGTCGCTGACGATCAGGTCAAAGTGCGCCTGCTCGAGATGGCCGATCGCCTCGCTGCCGCTGCTCGCGGTCGTGACGACCGCACGGTATTTGCGAAGCACGTCGCTGATCGTCGTGCGGATGTTTGGCTCGTCGTCGGCGACGAGCACATGGGCGCCGCTGATGATCGGGTCGTCGGCGCCGCGGACTTCGTTGGCGCCGAGAATCGACGTGTTCGGTCCCTCGGCGGCCTGTTTCAAACTCTTTCGAATCGTCGTGACGTTATCGACGATCTGTTGCAGCTTCTGGCGCAGATCGTCGTGGCCGATGAAATCTTCCATCAGCGCGTTCGCGTCGAGCACGATGTCGTTGAGCGGCCCTGCCACTTCCGCGTTCACGTCGTCGGCGACGTTGTGGGCGGTGGATGCTCGCTCGACCACCATCAGGTCGAGAATGTTCAGCGCGATCGCGACGTATCGCCCGAAGATTTCAGCGAACTGGCGATCGTCTTCATTGAACGCCGCGCGCTGGCGCGATTCGATGTTGAAGATGCCGATGATCTTGTCGTGCAATCGCAGCGGAACGGTAAGGCTGCTCTTCGCCTGATCGAGCCCCATCACATATCGCGGATCGCGTTCGACGTCGGGGCAGATATAGCTGCGACCCGTCGCCGCGACGTATCCGCTGATGCCGTTGCTCTCCGTTTGCGAGTAGAGCTCGATATTCACCGCTTCCGTCGGAAGCCCGGTGCTGATCACCATCTCGAGCTTGTTCGATTTTCGATCGAGCAGGCGAATCGCGAAATGATCGAAGTGCATCAGCTCGCGCGTGAAGCTGATGATTTTTTCTTCCAGGAGCTTTAAGCGCTGGCCGACGTTCATCTTGACGATCGCATCCGATTCGAGACGCACCAGTTCGCGGCCGGCTTTGTCGATCGCGTCAATCTTCTGCTGCAAACGGCGAGTGCCCGTCGCATCCCAGACGACCGCAACCACCTGCACGACCTGCCCCGCCGGCGAAATCACCGGCGATGCGATCATTTCCAGGAACTGCTGGTCTTCGATGTTGAGGGCGTAACGTTTGGAGCGGGAGAAGAAGGCGGGCGGGTCTGCGGCGGGCGGGGCAACTTGCTTGCTGAACAGCTCGAATGCTTCCTGACACGTGCGGCGTACTTTCTCGTGTACGCGTGCCGGCCAGGCCTGCATCTTTTTGTTCATCCAGTTACAGCGCCCTTCGCCGTCGATGATGCAGACCCCTTCGCCGATTGTATTCAAAATCAGGTTCGCTTGTTGCGAAACGAGCGCCCGTTCGAGCGGAAGGAAATCGGCCGAGTCGGAGAAGATCGCACTGAAGTGATCTTTGCGAAGTGCTTCGATCGCCTGGTCGATTGTTTCGATCTCGACCACCTCACAATGCTGTCGAAGCGAATCAACAACTCCCCCGCACGCCGTATTCTGGCTGGCTAAGACTAGAACTTTGGACCGCGGTTGCTCCAAATCCATACTTCCGGCGAGCATCGCCCCCGTGCTATCTTAGATTGTGAAATATTTAGCAGTCAAACAAAACTCGCTGAATGCCAGCATTTCACCATAAAAATGTTACGGCTTTCCGCGATCGGAGTTCAGAAGTAGTCCGATAACTATGGTCTACTGCCCGCCTTGCAGCAGTTTGCGGGCTCCGCCGGCCTCCAACGCTGCCACGACCTCGGCGGTTGAGGAGCCGAGCGCGACGATGACGGGCGGGTTCCCGTCCCGCGCGCCGACTGATGCGCGAACCTCTAGTTTGTCCCCGGCGCTCGCTGCGATTGTCGCGAGCGCGGCAATTGGCGAATGGCAGTCGCCGTTCAGCGCCTGCACGATCGCGCGCTCCGCCGCGACGCACGCAGCCGTGTCGGCATCGTTCAATTTGATCAGCACATCGCGCGTCGATTCGTCTTCACGACGACATTGCAACGCGAGCGCCCCCTGGCCCGCCGCCGGCAGAATCTCGCGCATCTCAAACATCATCGATGAATCAAATAACCCCGCGCGGCGCACCCCCGCAAGCGCCAAGATTACCCCGTCATACATCCCGTCGTTCAACTTCCGAATCCGCGTGTCAATATTCCCCCGGATTGGCTCGACCTGAAGATCCGGCCGCTGCGCCAAAATCTGCGCGCGCCTCCGCGGACTGCCCGTCCCAACCTTCGAACCTGGCGCGAGGGCCGCAAGCGAATTCGCCTTGCGACTCACCAGAACATCCCACGGCGATTCCCGTTTCGGCACCGCCGCTATGATCAGATGCGACGGATCCACGAGCGGCATCGTCACAGGCACATCTTTAAAGCTATGCACCGCGAAGTCGATCTGCTTCTCAAGAAGTGCGAGCTCAATCTCTTTGGTGAACAACCCCTTCCCCCCAAACTCGTTCAGCGGCCGATCCTGAATCCGATCGCCGCTCGTTTTGATCTCAACCAGCTCCACGCGCAACCCGTCGTGCGCGCGCTCGAGCTCCCGCGCGATCAACGAACTCTGCGCCCGAGCCAGCAAACTTCCACGCGTTCCCAACCGAAGCAACATGTGCACTAACGTAGCACGGTCTTCCAACCCGTGCATCCCCGGATGCAGTCATCCTGAGCGCAGCGAAGGATCTCGGGTTCGAAAGCGATCTGCGATGTCGAGATCCTTCGCTGCGCTCAGGATGACGGTGTTCGCAGGGTTGCTGCTTACGGTAACGTCAAATCCTTGAACTCAAACGGGATTTCCATGTCCTGAAACTTCGTGGGAATGTCCCACAGCAGCTTAACGGCCTTGTCGTCGTCCTCGCTCCAGGTCGTGCTGAGCGTGTACGTCACCTGCTTATCGCTCCCGCCTCCGCCTCCACCGAGATCAAGCTTGCGGCCGCTGCTTGTCTCCACTTTCACGCTGCGAATGATGTTCTGAAACAGCGACCCCCACTCCTCATTGCTCATCCCTTCGCGGACGATCGTCATCTTTACGCTGAACGACTTATCTTCGACTTTGATGTCCTCAAAGGTGATCTTCCGCCCCGCCAGTTCCTTCACGGTTCCGTTGGCATTGCCGAGATCGTCCAGCTCGAGCTTCTCCACCGCGCCGGCAGCGGTCACTTTGATTGATCCTTTCAGTGTCGCGAGCTTGTGGCTTTTCTCCGGATCGTAATCGAGCGGGATGAAGATGTTGCCGATCTGCCAGCTCGTATAAACCTGGTTCATCGATTGATTCGGGTCCTGCTGCGCCGGCAGAATCGAGTTGCCGTTCTCATCCTCCGCCTTCTCAATATTGGGATGAGTCGAATAACTCGCGATGCGTAATCGTGGATCGACATAGCCTTCGATGTTGATCCCGCACGTGCGAACAGGCTTGGGATCAGCCGCATTAAAGTCGATCGTGTGCGACCGCTGAATCGAGCTCGCGACGACCGTTCCATTTTCTGAAGCCGACACGGGCTTCTTTCCAAATGGCCCGGTCGCATCTCCGCCGCGCCACTGCAGTATGAGCGCATCGTTGTTTCCCATGTTGGCGGGATAGAGATGTGTTTCGGTGCAAATCTCTTCCATCGCCTCCCAGAACGGCTTCTGATCGACATCGATCGTCACGCTCGTCGGCGGACCGTTCGGGCCGTAATTCTGATTCCAGAGATTCTCCGGCCACACTTTCACCACGACACCGGTCTGCTTGCTCAATTCTTCAAACACATCCTTCGGATGTACCGACTCCATCTTGAGCGTGATCGGAGTGACCTTGATATCGACCGCGTTGTCATCGTCGCCACGGGCAACGGGAGCGATCAGCGCCAGAGCCAGCAAAACACAACCGAGAGTTCTGTTCATATTGATCCCATGGACGCCTGCAGGCGGATAAAGTTTTCTAGGGCAATTTCAGGTCGTGGAATTCGAATGGCAGGTCGACTTCCTGCAACTTCGTCGGAATGAGCAGCGAGAACTTCGTCGGCCGATCACCCGCTTCCTTCCAGGTGACGGTAACGGTATACGTCGTCTTCGAATCATCCTGACTCGACTGGTTCACCGACTGCTCGATCTCTTTTCCATTCGCGTTGAAAACGTGCATTGAATTCGAGATCCGCGACATCACGCAATCCCACATATCGTTCCCAATCCCTTCGCGAAAGATGCTGAGGTTGATCACCGTCTGATGCTGGTCCTTCGGCTGATCGTCGGCAGCCTCCGGCTCGGTCACGTCATCGATCACGACGCGCAATCCATCGACTGCCTTCTCCGTTCCCTGCGCGCTGAGCAAATTGTCGATCTGCATTTGCTCAATCTCACGCGCCGCCGTCACGTGTAACGATCCTTTGAACGCAGAGAGTTTCTTGCTTTTGGCGGCATCGTAATCGAGGGACGTCGTCATCGGCTGAAACTCCCACAACGGTTGGACCCCGTTCATCAACGGCTGGTTGTTCGAATCGTCCTGATGAAGGATGGAATCGCCGTTCTCATCCTCCGCCTTCTCGATGTCGGCCTCGCTCTTCCACTGAATCACATGCAACCGCGGATCGATGTACGGCGTGAAGCTGATGGTTGAACTGCGGGCTACCTCGGGTTCGTCGGCGTCGAGATTCAGTTGATTTTGGCGATTGATGGAATCGACGAGAAATGTCGCCAGCGGCCCAACCGACCTTGGCCGTTTCCCGAAGACGTCTTTGCTGTCGCCGCGCCACTCCAATGGCATTTCGCCGCGCTCGTTTAACTCTTGCGGAATGGTTCGGCATTTGGCGCCCATCACATCGAGCGCTTCGGAGAAGGTCTTGTCGCGAATGTCGATGCTCACCCGCCGATGCGCATCTCCACTGTCATCGGTTGGTCGAAGCAGCTTCACACCGGTTTGCTTGCTGAACGCGTCGATCACATCGTTGATCTGGACCGATTGCATCTTGAGCGTGATGAGCGGCAGTTTGATATCTGTGTCATCGTCCGCTTGCGCAAAGAGCGCGAGCCCGCCAATCGCCAGTCCCACCCAAAGACATGATCGAATGAATCGCATGCCCACCTTTGACGTTTCAGAGCTTTCAAAGTTTGACGCGACGTCCGATTCGCACGTAGCTTACCAAAACGGGGAACGTTCGGTATTTCTTCGTGTGGCCGCGAGCTTGCTCGCGTTTCCTTCGGGAGACAACCGCGAGCAAGCTCGCGGCTACACGAGAAAAAGAAGGAGCAAGCATGTCCGGGCGGGTGTTTGTCACCGGCGCCGCCGGCTTTGTTGGAAGCGCCGTCATCGAAGAGCTCACCTCGCGCGGATACTCCGTCAATGCGCTGGTCAATCGTCGTCCCGTTCAAGCTCAGGGCGACATCACCCCGATCCAGGGCAGTATCTTTGATCCGAACGCCCTCGATCAGGGAATGCAGGGCTGTTCCGCGGTGATTCACCTCGTCGGCATCATCATGGAGCGACCGTCGAAAGGCATCACCTTTGAGCGCATGCACTTCGAAGGCACCCAAGCGATTATCGACGCCGCCAAGCGCAACGGGATCAAGCGATACATCCAGATGTCCGCCCTCGGCACGCGCCCGGGCGCCCGCAGCAACTACCACAAGACCAAATTCCGCGCCGAAGAATACGTCAGGTCCAGCGGACTCGATTGGACGATCTTCCGCCCCTCGCTCATCCATGGCGCTAACGGCGAATTCATGCAGATGGAAGCGAAATGGGCGAGGCACAAAGCCCCGCCGTTCCTCTTCATGCCCTACTTCGGCCGCGGCCTGTTTGGCTTTGGCGGCGCGGGAAAACTCCAACCCATCTTCGTGAAAGACGTGGCCCGCGCGTTCGTCGACGCCGTCGAAAACCGCAAAACCATCGGCGAGGTCTATCCCATCGCCGGCCCCGACGAAGTCACCTGGCCGCAGCTGCACACGAACGTCTCACACGAAGTTGTGCATCACAAGCGCTGGATCATGCCCATGCCGGTCTGGGTCGCCCGCATCCTTTCCTCAATCCTCCCCAGCGCGCTCCTGGGCTTCAATCGCGATCAGCTCATCATGAGCCAGGAAGACAACACGACCGACATCACGAAGTTCGTCGATCATTTCAACTGGCAACCACAGCCGTTCGCGTCGTCGCTCGAGTCGTATGCCAGCACGCTCTGAAACTACGATGCGCATCGACCACTTTTTTTCCGTAGGGTGCGCTTCAGCGCACCGGTTATTTCATTTCGAGCAGGAATAACCGGTGCGCTGAAGCGCACCCTACAAGTTGCAAAACCACCGACCAATGCGATCATCGTCCGCATGTCGTATGAACCTTTTCGTGACTCGAACTCGCTCCTCGACAACCCAGAAAATCTGCGGAGGAGAATGTCCGAAGATGGCTACCTGTTCATGCGCGGCGTCGCGCCAAAGGACGAAATCCTCAGCGCTCGTCGCGACATCCTCAATCTCTGCAAAGACGCGGGTTGGATCGACTCCACGCATCTAATGGACGGCAAATGGAGCGGCGCCGGCCCCTTCACGGAAGGCGAAGCCCCCTATATGAACGTCTACAAGGAAATCCTCGCCCTCAAAAGCTTCCACGAGCTCCCCGCCCACCCCGTCTTCATGAACCTAATGGCGAAGATCCTCGGCGGCGAGGTCCTCCTCCATAATCGCCGCATCGGCCGCGTGACGTTCCCGAACAACGTCAACCAAACCACCGCCGCCCACCAGGATTATCACTACATCCGCGGAACGAGCGACACCTACACCGTCTGGCTCCCGCTGGGCGATTGCCCGATCGAACTGGGTGGCTTAGCTGTCCTCCGCGGCTCACACAAGGCCGGCCTCATCGAACACCGCATGCACGCCGAGAAAAAGTACGCCGGCCACGGCCTCGACGACGACCAACTCCCCGAAGGGACGGAATGGCACGCCGGCGATTTCCAAGCCGGCGACTTCCTCATCTTCCACGCCTACACGATCCACAAAGCCCTCCCGAATCTCACAAAAGATCGCCTCCGCCTCTCCGTCGACAATCGCTATCAACGAAAGACCGAAGCGATCGAACCGGGATCGATGGGGACGCATTACAACCTGTGAGAGGAAGAGTCAGAGATCAGAGTTCATGGTTCCGAGGAAGACTCGCGCAAGAGGCTGCTACGATCATTCGTCTTGTTACGACTATGGAACTTCACGACGTAGTGGATCGTCATCGACACCCAACACAGTACAACCGAAGCGCCCGTCGCATATCGCAACAGGCTTAGGTCGCGGGGCAGTGGCTTATCCGGCTCGTTGCGTGTGGCAATCAGGCCCGCAATGATTGTCCACGAGAGCAGCATCAGGAAACCGATCGCCACCCCGTTGCCCCGACCACGGCGTAACAAAAAGGCGATGCAGCAAACGATCGCGCCGATTAGCAGAAAGAAGCCGGGCGACCAGATTAAGTCTCCCAATTCATGCGAGGGGTAATGGACTTGTAAGACAATCCCGTCCGTAACAATCAAAATTCCCAAGAGGCCAAATGCGATGCTCTGAAAGTCTTTGCTCATTGGTTGTTGACCGTATCACGCATGCCGAAAATGCCGGAATGCGGACCAGCGAGGGTCGCGGGCTGGCGGACGATTGATCTGCGAAACCGCGAGCGATACGGACGCCGCTCGCGGTTTCGCAGATCGAACAGCATCACAGTTCCTATGCAGTTAGGATGGGGAACTTACTACTGCTGATCGGCAGCTGCGAATATTCTTCGACGAGCCTTCGATATTCCTTTGCCACCGTTCGGGGTTTGCGCTGGAGCGAGTAAAGGCCGACCTTGTTCACCGTCCCGCGGATTTGGGTCAATGCGGTGTCCCAGTCTTTCATGTCGATCAGGCCGAACCAAGTGAAGCCGATGATGGGGACGCCGTCTTCCCTTAGCCTCAGCAAGTTCATCCATTCTTTCCACAGCCACTCGACCGCGAGATGCGCCGTGCGGTTGGTTTCGGTGTGCATCACGGGCATGCGATAGCGCTCGAAGTATTGTCTCGTGATGACGTAGTAGCCGTACACGTCGCCGGCACCGATGCTCGTACCGTTGTTCTTGATGATGTGCTCGTTGGTGATGTAGTAATCCGTCCCCATGATGCAGTGCGTTCGCAGATCTTTTTGACTGCGGAACCACTGGTATTCGGCGTTGGTCATCCCGCCGGCGAGGAGGTACTGGTACATCGTGGCGGTGACGTCGTGGCCGAAGAGCAGGTCGAGCGAGAGGAAGCGGCGCTCGTTCATGAATTGCGCCTGCACGACCATGTCCGGCGAGCCGGGGTGCACGTATTCGGTGCTTTCGCTGAAGATGAAGATGGCGTCCGGTCGCAGGTCGAGGATCGCGCGCATGCAGAGCACGCTGGCCTTGCAGCAGTGCTTGATGTTGGTGATCCACGCGGTGTCGCTCATGAGCCGCTCGTTCCACCAGCCGAAGGCGGCGCTGAACTGGGCAGTCACGTAGATCTCGTTCACCGGGGTGTAGTAGCGCACCCAGGGATATCGCTCCGCGAAGGCGCGCGAATATTCGGCGAAGTAGTCGGGCCAGCTGGGGTTTTGGAAATTGTTGAGCCAGTCGGGCAGCCCGAAGTGGCACAGATCGATGATCGGCACGATGCCGAGCCGGCGCATCTCCGCCATCACGGGGTCAAGCGAAGACCAGTCATATTCGCCCGGCCCCTTGAAGATGCGATACAGCGGCGGGCCGTAGCGCAGGTAGCGCAATCCAAGCTCACGCACGAGCTTCAGATCCTGCTGCCACATTTCGTAATGGCCGGTGTCGCGCAGCTGATCGACGCGTTGATTCCCCTGTATGAGCGGATACGAACATTCGATCCCCACCGCGAACATGAACTTGAGCAAATCGACGGGCTCAGCGATCCGCAGCGGGGTTTGTGAAATCGGCTTGCCAGACAAAACCTTCTCTCCTTCTGCTTCTTCTGCTTCTGTCTCTGGGGAAACATCTTACAACGATATTCCAAAGGAGGCAGCGTGAAGAAATCGGGGAGGCAAGTACTGTGAACAGCGACGACATTCCGGTCTGGCGCTGCTAGTTTTCGCTTTCGGTAATCTCATCCACTCGGGTTTGACTGACGATGACCGGAAAACCCGCATCGCACGCAGCGATTCTGCTGGCGGAATATGCCAGCCAGGTGGGGCCAATCACGAATGAAGTGAAGAACGAAAGCGCACAAAGGCCGAGGCCAAGCAAGTGCGAATGCGTCCCGAAAACGTCTGTCGCACTGAGGGCCCAATATATCGCGATGAAAAACGCCGCCCCGGATGCACCTTGGGCGAATGCGTGGCTCGGACGAAGCAGTCCCCTCGCGAACGCGAGACGAATCTGATCGCGTTCTCCGAGCGGCTGAAGCCGTGGCGACACGAAATTCGAAAGCGCCGCAAGAACCGCCACAAAAACTCCAACGGAGATCAGGACGGCGTGGACAATAAGCGCATGTGGCGTCGACCAGCTAGACACCCACAGGAACGCAAGCGCGCTCCAGAAGGTCGAGACATACCCGAGAAAGCTCCAAACCATGTAGGTATACGGGCGCTCGCCGAGAGAAAAGTACAGTCAATCGCGCTGCCGACCCACGCCATCGCGAAGAAGTGTTGCCTCTGCGTGGTAAAGTACCAAGTGGAAGTCGGCGATCCAGACGTTACGGCGCGCAGCGTTTGCGCCGACGGATGAGCAGGGTCGCGGCGAAAGCAAGCATGCATGCGGACGTAGGCTCGGGCGTCAGTGAAAAGGTGATGTCGTCGTAGTTGCCGACGGTTGAGCCGAAACCATCATTCAATTCGATGACGTTCACTCCGGTGGAGTTCATGATGGCGTGATTGAGCACATTGATGCCGTCAATGTAGAAGCTGACGGTTGTGCTGGCGCCGTTCGGGTCGGCCAGGATGATGGTCCCTTCATGCCAGCCGACGCTGCGCGAGCCGACGTTAAACCACCCGCCCACGAGTCCATCGGTCGCGCCGACGACGCGGGCCTGATACTGGTTCGAGTTGAACCCGGCCGGAGCGGCGGCGCCAAGGGAGAGCCGTTGGCTGACCGCGCCGCCGTTCAGATTGCCACCGCTGGCTTCGGTATAGTCCAAGCTGCTTGCCGCGGCGGTCGAGGCGATGGTGTAGTTCCCCAGAGCGGCGTAGTCACGATAGTTGGCGTCGCCGGCGCCGTTAGGATCGTAGAAATACCAATCAAGCTTGACGTCGCCGGTAAAGTTGGCGCCGCTATTGAGGCGGTTCGCCAAGTTGAACCAGTCCTGATCGAAGTCGCTGGCGGCGCTGGCGGTAAGCATCTGCGTACCACCGTGCGGCCCGGCCGCGCCACTACTGATCCCGGCGCCGGCGCCGACCACGCGAAGATTGGGCGGCGCGGGACCAAACCACGGATTCCCCGGGCCACCATTGGGCCCCTGGTTCGGGCCCGCCGTGTTCGCATCGAGTGGGCTGCCCCCGCCCGCGAAGGATTCAAACCCGTCCGCGTAGAGCACCGTGTCTAGGGCCAAGACCCGCCCGTTCGACAACATCAGCGCGAGGAGCGCGCCGACCGCGAAGGAAATGCGCCGCATGATGTCCTCCGTTCCCACAATGACGTGAACCACGCGCCCACCGGGCGATGGCTGTGGCCATGAGACGCATTCGCTTCGACAAACGCAAGAAAAAAACAATTGAATACCGTTTGCCTCAGGGCTGCGTGGGCGCCTGTTTCAACCGAAATGAAAACGGAAGGAGAAGGAGTCCGACGAATCCAACCGCGAATAACGATTCGCTGTAATCGAGCCACGCCTGCTTCTGCGCGTCCTCTTCCGCCATCGTCGCGGGCTTGAGGTCGTCATCCGGGCCGGGCATCGTAAAGTTTCGCCCGGCCATCACGAATCCGGCAACTCCAATGGCGAGACAAATCCCCGCGATGATCGCAACGGCGGGACGCAGTGCGAGCCGCCGTCGCTGTGGACGACCATAATCAAGCGTTTGGTTCTGCGACATCGCGTGTGTGTATCTCGGAAACATCAAATAAGAACGACCGCGATATCGCAAGCGACGCTCGAATGTCGCTTGCGATTTCGCGGCCGTTTGCATTTCTGCACCTGGCCAATCGCTTCATGCCTTCTGTCGACGGATTCGCGTGACGACGATGCCCGCGAGCATCGCGAGCCCGCCGTATGCCGCGGGTGGAAGCGGGACCGCGACGGGGCCGCTTTCGTGAACCGGCTCGAAAACGCTGGAGAAGTCGGCGGTTCCTTTGATGGTAGTGAATCCGGGGTCGAGTGGATCCGGATCTCCGGTTTCGTCAAACCACGTCAGGCTGGTGTGACCGTTGCTATCGAACTCCGTCGCATCCGTCTCGACCACCAGCAGAGGAGACTGTGCTGTCGGTTCCCCGTGACCCTCGCCGCCAAAACTCAGGGTATTGCCGTCGCTGGAACGGCTAATAACGGGACCGGGATTGCCACCATGCTGGAATTGTCCTGAAACAATCGTGGTGAAATCGCCGAATGCGGAATACTGAGTGCTTCCGCCTTCCTCGCCAATGTCGCCGCCGTCACTCGTGAGCACTTCAATGTTGTACAGAAACGTCAGCTTCCCATCGTCTCGCCGGAGAACTTGCGTCAGGAATGTTCCGTTCGCCGGAATATGCACCAATCCTTTGTCGTCGCTGAAGTCCATCGTGAACTTTTTCGTCGTCTCGCTCACGACGGTTCCCGATGGAGGCACAAATTTTATGAAAGGATCGATGGAAACCGTTTGCCCCGGCGTAACCGAGTAGGTCGCAGCGCTCGCATTCTCAACAAAACACAAACCGCACCCGATCGCCGAAATGCACACCGCGCGCAAAAGCTTCGTGTTCACAACGCCTCCCGGAAAAAGAAAGAAGGAATGAGGAACAGTTCCCCGCCCTGATAGACGGAAGCATCGTAAAGCGTCTTACAAAGCATGGGAAGCGATTAAATCGCGCCGCAGACAGAGCGATTGCGCAACCCGTTCGACAACCAGTGTTTACACGCCCCTGTCGCATCCACTATCGGTCGTCTGGGGAGGAACAGAGGACGCCCGGCTTTGCTTCGGCGCCGGCGTGAGCCGCAGCATGACCACGCCGTGCGTTTCAACCTCGGCTTGCACCGTGCCGTCGCTGATCTCGGACTTTTCACCGCTCCACAGATTGCGAGCGCTCCAGCGATTGTTCGACAAGCCAAGCTCAGTGGTTGTCACTTGCACCTTCGCACTATTTGCGGCGCGGTTCAGGATCACCAGCGCGATATCGCCATTCGCGAGCGGCTTCGTGAAGATCTGCAGGTCGCCGACGGATCGCACGCAGCGGCACATCGCGGCGAGCGGATCCTGGTTTACCGCGATCACGTCTTTGTTCAGCAGAATTTTCTTTGTCGCATCGTCGATGGAGCGCAGGTCCATGCTGATCATCAACGGCGCGTTCATGATGCTCCAGAGCGCAAACTGCGCGCGGTATTCCGCATCGCTCATCTTGGGCAGCTGAATATTCGGCCGATCGATGCGGCCCTTCTTGCCGACTTCGAGCATGTCCGGATCGGCCCAGAATCCCACCGCGCCGTAGTCGATCAGATCGGTGTGAAGATCGAGAATCGGCATGATCGCGCCGCCGCCCTTGTCCCAGCGATCGACCACGTCGTGCTCGCACCGATAGAGATGCGCAATCGGTTCGCACCACAACCACGGCCGCGGAACAGTGCAGACGCTGAGCATCACCGGATGCGGGCTCTTCTCGAGCGCGTGCGCCATCTCCAGGTACGATTGGCGAATCTCTTCCTCCTGCGACAGCGGGTTGTCGATCGTGATCGTGTTGATGCCCGCCTTCAGCTCGACGTCGATCGTGGTTTTGTCAGTCGTGTAGCGCTGCTCAAACTTGTATGGCAGCTCAATGCGCTGCGGCGGAGCATCGTTCGTCGTGACGAAAAACGTCACCGTCTGATATCGCTCCATGCCGAAGTAGGGATACGCGACGTACAGATCGAGGCTGTATTTCCCGGCCGACGGAACATTCACATCCGGAATGGTGATCGCGCCGTTCTCGTACCCGATCGCGGAGACGCATCGTCCGCCGGAGCAATTGCGACGCTGCTCCACGCGCGCGAGGCCTCGGAATTTGTTTTGAACCGCCTCCGCTTCGGTGGAAAAAACTTCCTTGTCGCCCTGTCGAATCACGAACCGATCGAAATCCGGCGCGGCGCTCGTTTTGTCCTCCGCATGCTTGTAGTCGCACCGGTCGTACTTGATGAAATCGACGCCCCAGTCAATGAACACCTTCGCGTCGCGCTCTTCAAAACCCTGGCTGCCCGGGCTGAGCTTGGGGCAATCGTGAATCCCGGCGGGCTGATGCAGGCCGAACTTCAACCCCTTCGAGTGCACGTAATCGGCAATCGGCTTCATGCCGTGCGGAAACTTCTTCGGATCGGGAATAATGTTGCCCGCGTCGTCGCGCGAGCCGGGCTTCCATCCGCCGTCGATCACGAAGTAGTCGTAGCCCGCGTCGCGCAGCCCGGAACTGACCATCGCATCCACTTCCGCCTTGATGATATCCTCATCGAAGTCGCGGCGGAAAGCCTCCCAGCTGTTCCAACCCATCGGCGGAGTGGCCGCGAGCCGCGGCTTGGCTTCCTGCGCGTAAACCGACGTCGCGCACGCAAAGCACAATGCGAGTTTGAGCAAATTCATGTTGGGTGGATAACGGATGGATGACAGGTGGTCAACGAGAGAATCAAGATCGTCGATTCTGGCCTGCGCGAGCGCACGGTATATTCCGTTTGCGTCCGATCAAATCATGCGCCGAACGTCATCGACCCTCTCTCGTGCAATTGCATTGTTACTCGCGGCGGGCGCCATCGTCTCCTGCAAGCGCGAAGGGCGCGCCTTTTCGTCTCCCGCGATGGACAGGAACATCAGCGATGGAATGCCGAACACGCCGGTGCGCGCGGGAGGCGCGGCGCCCGTGCAGCCAATCACCTCCGATCGCTCAATGCAATCGGACGATGGAAATGCATACGACTTGTCCGAAGGCATGCAACTTTATCGCGCGATGAATTGCTCCGCCTGCCACGGCAACTACGGCGGCGGAGGAATCGGGCCGGCGCTTTCCGACAACACGTGGATCTACGGATGGAACCCGCAGATCATTTTCGACGACATCGTATTCGGCCGCCCCAACGGCATGCCCAGCTTCGCGGGAAGGATGACAGACCAGCAGGTGTGGCGCCTGGTCAGTTATGTGCGGAGCCTCAGCGGAATGACGCCGAGTTTGGCAGCGCCAGGACGCGGTAATGAGATGGCCGGGGGTGAGCCGCCGAATTCGGTCTCGCGAGTGCATCCCGAATCGTCGACTCAAGAACGCGAGGAACTAGAACACAAGGAGCGAACGACGTTCGAGCAGCTCGGGTGGGTTAATCGGACTACCGGGCGAATGCGCGTCTCCGCGACGACGCAATCCGTTCCCCACTAGAAGCTCGGTGGTACAGACATTCTTGTCTGTGATGCGGCGATGTAATCATCGACGCAATCGGCCGCCGAGCACGGCGCCCAATCACCGGCAGGAATGTCGGTGCCACCGGCGCGGCCGTCGCTTGAGACCGAACGCTGCGACCGCGCCAAAGAGTGCGAGGCCCGCTGGCTCCGGGACAAAGTTGTAATTGTCGAATCCGACAAACGGCGCGCCGTCATCGAACTTGAAGAGCGCGCCATCCCCGCCGTTGAGCGTCAGCACGAGCTGGCTTCGCGAATTCACCAGGGGAAGGCTCATCTTCTGCAGGATCCCTGTTTCGGGGTCGAGCATCTCGACGCCTTTCAGTGAGCTGAGAAAATTCAGCGTGATCTTTTGAGCGCAGTCCGCCGCGGTGCCGGTGGGATCGGTCAGACCGTTGGTCACCATGATGTAGACTTCGTTGTTGGCATCCGGGCCGTCGAGCTTTTCATCGAGCGGCGTGAACCACGAGAGCATCACCTGCCCCGCCGCGCCACCGTTTTTCGTGCCGAGATTGGTCACCGACCATCCTCGGAAATAGGGATCATTCGCGTCGGCCTCCCACCAGCTGGCGGATTTCGGAAGCCCGGGATGATCCTGAAAACCGATGGGCAATCCGCCGGTCGAAGCGCCCGGATTGCTCTTGAGGATCAGAATGCTCGTCGTGGTTCCGTCGGGAAAGAAGCTGTAGATGCTCGCCGGCCCTGGCGGCGGATTCGTGTCCGCGGCGTTGTGGATGTCGTACACCGGCTTGAGCTGCACGAGTGCTCGCCCGAGATTCCGATTGCGGCGATTGATGTCCTGCTGAGCGGTCCACAGGCTGTTGTTCGTGCCGGGCGATCCATCGTTCGGATGCGTATCTCCACCGGGACCGGTGAACAGCGACATCGAGCTGCTCGCGTTGTATTGGAACCCAATCAATGACTTCACGTTGAACGCGAGCGCTGCGGTGTTGTTGTAGCGCAGCTCCGATTCCGACGGATCGCGATACACGGTCGAGTCATAATCTTCAATTGCGTGAAACGTCTGCGTGTACGTCGCGACGGGAACGTTGTCGCCAATCCCAAACTGCCGATACCGCCGCAGCTCGCTGAGCCAGTTCGTCGGCACGCCGCCAATTGCCGGATAGTCCGTCGTGTTGTTCGGATTCGATCCTTTGCCGGCGGAGTAAACCGATTTCCACGGATACGCATCGAAGGCGATCATGTCCGGGTGCGCTTGCGTGATGAAGTTGCCGAGCGTCGTGTCGCTGATTTGTCCCGAATAATTGTTCGTGTAAAGAAGCGTATTCGGAAACTGGCTCTTCACCGAATTGAACCAAGACACTTCATTCGCGAAGATGGTTGGATCGTTGAGGTTCAGCTCATCGCCGAGCTCGAGGCTGACGAGCTGATTGAGGTAAGGCGTCTCGTCGGGATGATTCGGCCCGCCGGGCATTTCCGATGCATTCGGCACCCACCGCGACCATGGCATGTCGCCGAGCTGGTCCATGTTGACGGAGAACTCCCATGCCTCCGTCGTGTATCCCGTCGCCTGATACGTGCTTTGATGGAACACGTCGCCCGACGCTGACATGTTGGAGAGCTGCAAGCCTCGATCGATTAATATCTGCTGCGCAGGAGTGATCTCAGCGAGCGTAACACCGGCGGGGAGGACGAGCGCACCAAGGAGACACGCAAGTGCCTTTGCGGAAGCACGATACAACGGATTGGACATCTTCTCTCGACTCCATGACTCAGCAGTTATCTGTAATGATCGTTCGAAATCGCTATCCGACTAGGAACGATATGCTTGGAGGGGCCTGGCGTTGAAGTCAAATCAGAATTCGGGGCAAGGTCCGTGGGGGGGTCTGTCCCATCCGACGAAGGTCCGATGCGAGCCACGCGGGGAATTCGTACGCTTCAACCATTCCACTTACGCAGGGGCTATCCGCATGTTCGATTTTCGCTACGAAAAGCTCGGTAAAGATCAGGATATTCTGGGTGTTGTTGTGTCCGGCAGTCTCGACGAGAGCAATGCCAATTACCTGCTCGACTGCGTGCAGGACCACGTGCTCGACGGCCGCAAGAAACTGATCCTCGATTGCTCGCAGCTCGAATACATCTCGAGCATGGGCCTCGGCGTGCTCGCGCGCGTGCACAGCCGAGTGAAGAAAATCGGCGGCGACGTCAAACTCGCCGGCATCCACGGCCCCGTCGCCGGCATCATGGAGATCGTGAAATTCAGCCGCCTCTTCCATTTCTACCCCACCGTCGAAGACGCCATCGCGGCGCACGGGGGATGACCAGATGCGATGTGGCACAGGCTGTGCTTCTCGAGCGGAGCACAGCCGAGGGCGACTGTGCCACAAAATTCACTCAACCATTCGACTCCCCGCCTTCAGGTCCGTAGAAAGCGACCCAGATCGCAATATCGGATGAGAAGTCTTCAAAGCGATGCACCCGACCGGCTGGGACGAAGATGAATGAACCCGGTCGGACAGCCACGCGCTTATCCCCATCGAAGAAAAATCCTTCGCCGCGCGCGACAAAATAAATCTCATCCCGCGTGTGAGGCTTCTGCGGATCTTGACCAACCGGCGTGTAAAGCTCGACCACAAGCAACCCATAGGCGAAAACCGGGACCGCCAGATTCCCCGGCGGCGGCGGGCCTTTGCTCAGGGCTTCCGCGAAACCAACGTGAACGATTGGCGCAGGTATTTTCATATCGGAGAACGGTTCGCCTATGCGACCGCGATCAAAACTCCGCGTGCTTCGGCGTGCGCGGGAAGGGAATTACGTCTCTGACATTCTGCATTCCCGTCGCGTACATGATCGTGCGTTCGAAGCCCAGACCAAACCCCGCGTGTGGAACCGTGCCGTATCTCCGCAGATCGCGATACCAGTTGTAGCTTTGCTTGTTGAGATGCATCTCGTCCATGCGCCGATCGAGCACATCCAGCCGCTCTTCGCGTTGGCTTCCGCCGATGATTTCGCCGATGCCGGGCGCCAGCACATCCATCGCCGCCACCGTTTTTTCGTCGTCGTTGAGCTTCATGTAGAAGGCTTTGATCTCCTTCGGATAGTTCATCACAACGACCGGCCGTTTGATGTGCTCTTCCGTCAGCCAGCGCTCGTGCTCGCTCTGCAAATCGACGCCCCACTTCACCGGAAATTCAAACTTCTTCCCGCTCTTCTCCAGCGCGCTGATCGCATCCGTATACGTGATCCGCTCGAAGCTCGAGTTGATGAACGCCTCAAGTCGCGTGATGCACTCCTTATGAACACGCTCCGCGAAGAACTTCATGTCGTCCGGCCGTTCATCGAGCAGCGCGCGGAAAATGTATTTGAGAAACGCCTCGGCCAGATCCGCGTCCTGCTTCAAATCCGCGAACGCGATCTCCGGCTCGATCATCCAGAACTCCGCGAGGTGCCGCGGCGTGAACGACCACTCCGCCCGAAACGTCGGGCCGAACGTGTACACCTTGCTCAGCGCCATGCAGTAGGTTTCGACATTCAGCTGACCCGACACGGTCAGGCTCGCCTCTTTGCCGAAAAAGTCCTGGCCGTAGTCGATTTTCCCCTCTGGCGTTCGCGGCATGTTTGCGTGATCGAGTGTGCTCACGCGGAACATCGCGCCGGCGCCCTCCGCGTCGGAGGTCGTGATGATCGGCGTGTGGATCCAGAAAAACCCGTGCTCGTGAAAGAACCGATGAATCGCCATCGAAAGCGTATGCCGCACGCGCGCGATCGCCCCAAACGTATTCGTCCGCGAGCGCAGATGCGCGACCTCGCGAAGATACTCGAACGAGTGCTGCTTCGGCTGAATCGGATACGTATCCGGATCATCGACGAAGCCGACGACCTTCACCTCATCGGCTTGAATCTCAAACGCCTGCCCCTTTCCCTGCGACTTGACCAGCTTCCCCGAAACGATGACCGAGCAACCGGCAGTCAGCTTCTGAATCTCGCTCGCGTAGTTTGGAAGTGCGTTGGCGGCAACCGCCTGAATCGAATCAAAACAAGACCCATCATTGATCGCGAGAAACGAAAACCCACCCTTGCTATCCCGCCGCGTGCGAATCCACCCCTTCACCGTCACCGATTGATTTTCACCCGGCTCGCCCTTCAGCGCCGCCGCCACCGATACATCAGCCATCGCGTGCTCTCCTTAGCAAGAACAGGTTGAGCGTATACGCGAGCGTGGACCGAAACAACGTTGCGGGATTCACTCGTTACGAAAGGCCCACGACATACAGCGTCGCGGGCATCACGCCGGGCGTCACGGCCATATCCGATCGGCACAAGCACGCGATAGCGGAGCTATCTGCGTTGATCTTGAGGTCAAGGATGGCCCCTTTCTCGGGAATCTCCAAAAGTGTCTCGACTTTCCCATCGGCTAAATCCATTCGCCCGATCAGTAGTTTTGAAATGAATCGCGCCCCACCAGCTGCCCATTTCAAAGCCCTCCCTTTTCAGGCGTGCGTGATTATTTTGAGTCCCGCAACGTTCACGTTCGCCAAATCGCGATCGTGTGTGACCAGTGGAATCGATCGGTGTAACGCCGTCGCGGCAATCCAGCCATCGCCAGCTTCAAGTCGTCGTCCTGCTGAACGCATTTCCGTCATTACGCGTGCCCAGACTCTTGCCAATTCAATATCGTACGGAATGATCAGGAATCGCGAGATGAATCGATCCAGCGCGGGACGTTGCGGAGCGCCCCACTGATTCTGCTCAGCCCACTGAAGCAACTCCGCGACCGATTGGAAACTCATCGCGAGCAAGTGGCCCTGAAGATCATTGACGTACGCATTTCTCTGCGGCGTTTCGACGTTTGGGGTGAAGAAAGCTTGCAACGGATGTGTCGAGCAGGAGGATCGCCATGCAGTTCAACCGTGAGCGGGCCGGCGGCGGGCTCGCTCTTCGGCAACAAATCTTTCAAAACTCTCGAGGTCATCATCTGCCGGCCAAAGCGCGCCGATTTCGTCCAAGTCGTCGGCGGGAACAACGCCTTGCTCTTTGATCAATTCTTCAAGCGAGGGTGAACACGACCGTTGCGAAGCCGATGTTTTGGGATCTTGGGTTTTCCCCATTGGTCTTATTATATCGTTCGGCGCGGGGGATATCGAACACCAATGCGACGATCACTCCTGCGGCATCAGCGATTTGGGGAGGATCTGGGCTTTCGGCCAGAAGGGATCGTAGTAGCGCTCGAAGTACGTCGCCTTGCGCGGGAAGCGTTCGGCGTGACCGTCGGCCATGCACACGTTGCCATAGCCGGCGTTGGGATCGAGCGATGTCTCGGCGGTGCGGTCGTGGCGATTGGACAGCACGTTGCGTCCCCCGCCGCCTTTCCATTGGTACAGCCAACAGCCGTCGTCGATCGTCTCGAGGCTCTCGTCGATGATCAGAATCTTCTGCGACGGCAGAACGATCTGCGTCGGCCGAAGCGTGCGCGAGTCGTCGACCGGCAGAATCGTCGGATGATGCTGCCACACGCAAATGTTTCCGTTCACGCTGTAGCTGTACGTGTATTCGGGCAGCACCGGATGGTTCATGTACTCATCCGACGGGCAGCGGAACACGCCCTCGTTCATCGGCCGACCGAGGTACGGGACGATCCCGCCGTAGTCGCGCGCAGGCGCCCGGGCCTGATCCCAGTAAAACCAGTCCTCCGGCGTATCCATCGGCGACGCCACGCCCGGCCGGGGAAAACGCTTGTAGTCATTCGTGTACATCACGAAAGCGGCGCCGAGCTGACGAAGGTTGCTCAGACATTTCACACTGTTTGCCTGCTCGCGCGCACGCCTCAGCGACGGCAACAACAGTGCCATGAGGATCGCAATGATCGCGATGACGACGAGCAATTCGATGAGGGTAAATGCTGCGCGGCGGGCTGAAGCGCCGCGGTAAGGTACGACTGAGCCGAACGTCCGCGATATCATGCGAACACCCCGAACAGCAACGTACTCAGTCTACAAATGCAGTGCAGATTTTCGCAACTATAACTTTTTGCAGCAGTGCAGAATCGATGGATCTGCAAGATGGCTCACGGCTTTAGCGCAACGATTTCGCCATCCGCCATTCCAACGACGAGCAGATCACCCATCCACGCCATTGCACAAACGTCCTGCGGGAGCGCATGCTTGAAGAGCGGCTTCCCGGCTGCGTCTAATCCTTCGACCGTTCCACCCCAGAATCCGACGGCCGTGGTTGATCCATGCTCGGCTGCAAGTTTTGCAATGAGCCCGGGAGGTAAAGACTTTGCCACCGCTTCCGAAAGTTTGGGCGGCGCATTTTTCGAATCGATATGAACGTCGCGTGCGTCTTCGCGGGATCCAACATGACCTGCTGCATCGATAGTGAAGTGCGAACCATCGAACGAGATGGCAACGAGATGATCTCCCTCAGCATTGAGTGATACGACGCGATCCGGCAGAGCAGCGCGCCAAATAACCTTCGCTTCCGGCAACGCATTCGAGCGCATTGCCGGCGCGATGTGCGCCTCCATAGGCGGCGCCAGCGGCATCAGTGGCTCCTGACCCGCCAGCGATTGATACATCGTGCCGATCGCCTCGGAAATCCCGGCGGCGTCGTAACCGATCAGCGTGATCGACTGCTGCTGGTACCCGACACAATCTCGCTGCCACGCCACTATCCCGCGCGAGGGACCGGGAAACGCTTTCGCATCCGGCGCATACGGCAGAAACTTGTGCTGCAGCGCGAATTGGATCAGCGGATTGTCCTGCGGCGTGCCGAGCAGAATCACCGGGCCCTGAATGTTGAAGCCCACCTGCTCCGGCGATGGCGCCGTTTTCTGATCCTTCGTCACCCCGCCGACGAGACCGACCCACGTGCTCGATTCCTCTGATGTAAGAGCACGCGGCTTCGATGCTTCATCCACCGACACGACTTTGCATTTCACGTCCCATGGCCGCAGGCTCGTGACGATGCGCTCGACGGCGGCGGTGTAATCGCCCTTCCCCGCGACGATCGACAGCTCTTCGAACGTGTGGAAGAACCGGAAAATATTGTCGCGATCGTTCCCGAAGACGAGCGCTCGCTGCGTCACGCCGGCGATGGCGCCGACCTGCGCTGGCGCCGAATGCTCAAACGTCGTCGCGCCCTCGGCGTCGTTCAGCAATTCGCGAACGCTGACGGTCCATTTGCCGGCGGGATCGTTCGCCGCGAGGGGCAAATCGATGCGGCAGATTCCCTTCTCGGTGGCTCGGTCAATGTCGAAGCGCGCGACGCCGAGCGGATCGACCACTTTAATCTGCAGCGGAATCGATCCGCAGAGGACTTTCCCCGCGGAGTCGGTGACGGCCGCGGAAAACTCGACGCGCAGCGGGTTTTCGATCTGCGTGTAATCGCAGGTGATAATCGGCGAAGTGATCTGCACCGCACCGATCGGCCGCGCGGTGCGAGCAAACACGCGCATCTGCCCTGGCCCAAAGCGCAAGCTGGCGGAAAGCACCTGATCTTTCACGGCGAATTCACTTGCCACTTTCCCACGGATTGCGTCGTAAATCGCGCGGCCGTCGTTGATCACACCGAGCGTTGCGACGACCGGCTTGAGCGCGAGACCGCTTTTCGCCTGCTCATCCGGCGTGGCATTCGTCGCGAAGAGATATTCGACGTCGCCCAGCGCCTGCCGCGCGGTGACAACGAACCGCTGATCGGAATCCATCGCGGGACGAATGCCGAGCGCCGCAAGTTTCGGCCGCAGCGCGTTCGCCATCGGCTCGGCGTCTTTGAAAAAATAAAACGCGCCGTGCTGCTTGAGCCCTTCGTCCCGTTTGTTCTCGTGCCACAGTTTCTCAGTCAGATCCCATTGTGCCGTGCTCGCGGGCGCGCCGATCTTCGTCGCACCTTTGATCTCTACCCTCGAATCATCGCTGACAAACACCGCGCCTCCGCCGGCGATGAATTGCTCCAGCGCGGCGATGACATTGGGTTCGAGATGATCGATGCCCGGCAGGATTACCGCGCGATGATGGGAGGCGAGCGTGCCGTCGAGGATGTCTTCCTCGACGATCGGCGTGAAGGGAATGTGCAGCAATTTCCCCGCGAGATAAGTCGAGAGCGATTTGGCGCGGCTGTGTCCGCCGCCCATGTAGGCGCTTTGCTCGATCGTCTTCGGATCCTGCATGTCGCGCACCTCGGCCGACAGATCCTGCGAGATCGAATAAAGCTGTGCGACGGGCGAGCGCGTGAGCGGCATCGTGGTGAAGATCGTGCCGAGCCGCGCGGCAAGCTTGTTCGCTTCGACGATGGCGGCCTCTTCCGGCGTTTGCGACGGATCATGCGCAAGCAGATCGGGTGGTTTCGCCAGACCCTGCACGTGGCTCATGAACGAAAGGTATTGCTCGACACGATATGTTTCGGGCGTGAGGCGATACCAGCTTGGTAGGTACCACACCGGCTTGTTCGCGCCGATGCCATCGCGCATCCGGCCGAACTCGAGATGGAACGGCGGGTAGAAATACCCCGAGGCGCCGTCGTCATATCCGCCGTGGCCACTGATCACGGAAAGCGGCCGCACGACGTTGAAGTAATAGCCATCACCATACGCGGGAAACGCGTACATCGACTGCGTCGCTGTAAGATAATCGGGCCGAACCTCATTCACGGCGAGCTTTGCATTGTTCCACGCGGCCTCCATCAGCGAGAGGCGCCAGATTGAGTACTGCATCCACCGCTCGATGGCGGCGGAATCGTTGGGTTTAATATCGTTGTACTGCGGCGCCTCGACGCCAAACGCGGCGCGATACGACCGGTCCTGCGCCGGCACGTTGTACGGCGTGGCGATGCCGGTCTTCGGATGCTTCGCCCACGTCAGGCCCGGCTCGTCGTAAAAGTGCACGCCGATGCAATTCGGTCGCGTGCGATCTTCGAGCGCTTCGCGCGCGACGCGCGCGTCGGCGCCTTGCAGCGCATACGGATCGGACCAGTCGCACTCCTGCCGCAAATCGAGTTGATGCCCGCCGCTCATCGTGCAGTTGCGCATGTAGTCCATCCCGCCGCGGATGGTTTCGTCGGGATTCAGCCCGCCCCAGTTGTAGTAAAGCAGGTTAAATCCGAGCCCATCTTCGCCGAGATCGCGCTGCTCCTTGTCTTTCGCGCGCGACCCCCAATCGATCGTCTTAAACGTGCTGCGGCGGATGTGGCTGTAAACTTCGAACGAAGCGGTCGCCTGTTGCCCGTCGATACTGGCTTTCACGCTGTATTTTGCGGGACGAAGCAGATGTCCGTTCAATTGCAGATGTTCGACTGCGTCATTTGATTTGCCGGGAAACACGAGATCGATCTGGCTGCCGTCGTCGCTCGTCAGCGAAACTTTGAGATCAGTCGTGTTCTTTGTAGCTCCACTTGCCCGAACGATCGACAGATCAATCATCTCATTGGTCTGATACGCCACTCGCCCGAGCGGGAAGATCAACCGCGGAGCGCTTGCGTCATCGGCACGGAGAAGAGGACCCAAGCAAAGAACGGACAGCAGGACCGGAACGAATCGCCGCATATCAGCCTTTCGATCAACGGATTGAAACCACAGCACGTCATACGGTACGCTTCGCGTCGATGAAACACATCATTCTTTCACTTCTCGTGACGGTGCTCGTCGCCCCTGCAGTTCATGCCGACGATCGGCCGAACATTCTGTTCATCTTCTCCGACGATCACGCCGCCCACGCGATCAGCGCGTACGGCTCGAAGATCAACAAAACGCCGAACATCGATCGCATTGCGAAAGACGGCATGCTTTTCCGCAATTGCTTCTGCGAGAACTCGCTCTGCGCGCCGAGCCGCGCGACGATCCTCACCGGCAAGATGAGCCATCTCAACGGCATTTACATGAATGGCAGCGAGACGTTCGATGGTTCGCAGGAGACGTTTCCGAAGCTGATGCAAAAGGCGGGCTATCAGACCGCGTTCGTGGGGAAGTGGCACCTGGTAAGCGATCCAACCGGGTTCAATTACTGGAGCATCCTGGTCGGCCAGGGGACGTACTACAACCCGATGCTCATCACGAACGGGGACAAAGAAAAGCACAACGGTTACACGACCGACATCATCACGGACCTGACGCTCGATTGGCTCAAGAACAAGCGCGATCCGAACAAGCCGTTCATCATGATGTACCAGCACAAGGCGCCGCATCGGCCGTGGGAACCGGATCCCAAGCATTTCCACCTGTATGAGAATGAAACGATTCCGGAGCCGGAAAATCTGTTCGACGATTACAAGAACCGCGCCGACGCGGCACGCGAGCAGAAACAGATGATCACGGACCTGAACGACAAGGACACCAAACTCGTCGCTCCCCCGGATCTGGGGCCGAAGCAACGAAAAGCGTGGGACGATTTCTATGGCCCGATGAATCAGAAGTTCGAGGAAGAGCATCTCACCGGAGACGCGCTCATCCGCTGGAAGTATCAGCGATACATCAAGGATTACCTGCGCTGCATCGCATCGATGGACGACAACATCGGCCGCGTGCTGGATTATCTCGATCAGTCGGGCCTCGCGAAAAACACCATCGTGATCTACAGCTCAGACCAGGGCTTTTTCCTCGGCGATCATGGCTATTTCGACAAGCGGTTCATGTACGAAGAATCGTTGCGCATGCCGCTGATCGTGAAATGGCCGGGCGTGACGAAACCGGGATCCGAGAATCACGACCTGGTGCAGAACATCGACTACGCCGAGACCTTTCTCGACATTGCCGGCGCGAAAATCCCGGACGACATGCAAGGCCGCAGCCTTGTGCCGCTGCTCAAAGGCCAGACGCCCAGCGACTGGCGAAAGTCGATTTATTATCATTATTACGAGCTGCCCAGCCCGCACATGACCCACCGCCACTACGGCATCCGCACCGACCGTTACAAACTCATCGACTACTACGACGACAAGCAATGGGAACTCTTTGATCTGCAAAAAGACCCCCACGAAATGCACAGCGTCTACGACGATCCGAACTACAAGCGGATCCAGGACGACCTGAAAGCGGAACTCAAAGAGTTGCAGGAAAAGTACAAAGACACCAACCCCGACGTGCCCAACTCCGTCCTTCGCGCAAAGGACAAGGAAAAGGAAAAGAAACCGCAGGCGGAGCAGCAAAAAACGAACGAATGATTAATTCATTGTCCACGAAGGACACGAAGGGACACGAATATGGCAGAGCTACTTCTGAAGGACGAGGTGTATGCGATCGTCGGCGCCGCGATTGATGTGCATCGCGAGCTCGGAAGTGGTTTTCTTGAGGCGGTGTATCAAGAAGCGATGGAGCTTGAGCTAACGTCGCGCGCGATTCCATTTGAACCACAAAAGGAACTGTGCATCTATTACAAAGGTCGCTGTCTTGACAAGAAGTATTTTGCCGACATCGTTTGCTATGGAACCGTCCTCGTCGAATTGAAAGCCATGAACCAGATCGGAAGCAAAGAAGAGGCACAGATGCTGAACTATCTCAAAGCCACTGGCCTTCGAGTCGGCATCATCATCAACTTCGGAGACGAAGGCCGCCTCGACTGGAAGCGGCTGGTCCGATGATGTCTTTCTTCGTGTCCCTTCGTGTCCTTCGTGGACAATTCTCCTAGATATCAAAGTACATGCAGAACTCGTATGGGTGTGGGCGCATGCGGATGGCGTCGACCTCGTTTTCTCGCTTGTACTTGATCCAGTAGTGAATCACGTCGGCCGTGAAGACGTCGCCCTTCAATAGGAAGTCGTGGTCGGTTTCGAGCTGATCGAGCGCTTCCTCGAGCGAGCCGGGGGCGGAGCCGATTTTGTCGAGCTCGTCCATGGTCAGGTGGTACATGTTCTTGTCGAGCGGATCGCCGGGATCGAGCTTGTTCTGGATGCCATCGATGGCGGCCATCGTGATCGCGCTGAACGCGAGATACGGATTGCAGCTGCTGTCCGGACAGCGGAACTCCAATCGCTTGGTTTTAGGATTATCGCTATACATGGGGATCCGAATCGCGGCCGAGCGATTACGGCTTGAGTAAACGAGATTCACCGGCGCTTCGTAGCCCGGAACCAGCCGCTTGTAGCTGTTCGTCGTCGGATTACACAGCGCGCACAACGCCTTCGCGTGCCGCAGAATCCCGCCGATCGCCCACAGGCCCATCTGGCTGAGGCCCGCATATTTGTTCCCCGCGAACAGCGGCTTGTCGCCCTTCCACAGGCTGAAGTGCACATGCATGCCGCTGCCGTTGTCCTGGAACAGCGGCTTGGGCATGAACGTCACAACCTTCCCATGACGCGCCGCGACGTTCTTCGCGACATACTTGTACATCATCACGTTGTCGCTCATCGTCACCAGGTCCTGGTAACGCATGTCGATCTCGCACTGCCCGCCGGTCGCGACTTCGTGGTGATGCGCCTCGACCGGAATGCCGAGGTTCATCAGCTCCGCCACCATCTCCGAGCGGATGTTCTGCATCGTATCCATCGGCGGAGTGGGGAAATAACCTTCCTTGAGACGAATCTTGTAGCCCGCATTCGTCTCGTCCTCGTCGCCGCGGCCCCAGATCCCTTCGCGCGATCCCACGTGATATTTCGCGAAGTTGATCCCCTGGTCGTACCACGCGTAATCGAAGATGAAGAACTCGAGCTCAGGCCCGAAAAACGCCGTGTCCGCGATCTTGATTTTGCGGAGATACTCCGTCGTCTTCCGCGCAATCGACCGCGGATCGCGCGAATACTCCTTCTTCGTAATCGGATCGCGCACGTCGCAGATGATCGAGATCGTCGTGTGCTGCAAAAACGGATCGATCTTGGCGGTGTCGGCAACAGGCACGAGCAACATGTCCGACTCATTAATCGCCTGCCACCCCCGAATCGACGAGCCATCAAACCCAAACCCATGTTCGAAACTATCGAGCGTCAGCTCGGTGACGGGAAGCGTCGTATGCTGCCAAAGCCCCGGAAAATCCATGAACCGCAAATCGATGAACTGAACGTGTTTATCTTTGACAAGCTTGAGAACGTCCTGTGGCTTCATGGCTTCCCTCGAGTGATGATGGGTTCGGCGGATGATGCTAATGACGCCCAGAGATAGCGTCAAAGATGGCGGGCGGCGACCGGGTGTCGTTCAATGACAGCTCACTTGCTTTTTCAGGACGCTTTTTCTCGCGTCGTCGTACAAGTGGATTATGGTGCCATCTATTACCACGGAGACCACGGTATCCATCATTCTACGGAAGGGATATGCTCGAGACCGATTACCTCAGCAACATGGTCCATTACTACAATGAAGCGAGACTTCCTCAGAAGCCGGGCGATGCCGCTGGATTTTTCAACGACGTTCAGCGCGATCCGAATCACTGGGCGCACGAGATGGTGCAAGACCTTCGGGCCTTCGTCAGCGGTCGCCGTGTTTTAGAAGTGGCATGTGGCATGGGTCGGTGGACTCAGTTCGCGGCGGAAACGGCAGGCTTCGTGCTCGCTACTGACGCGGCTCCGAATCTACTCGCGAACGCCGAAGGACTACGGCTGCCGCGCGATCGCGTCCGTTTCCGCTGTGTCAATGCTTTCGACATCGGCAGCTTGAAAGACGAGTTCGTGTGCGCCATGCACTTGAACTTCTTCAATCATCTGCCCGCGCCGGCTGCTGCTCGCTTCTTGTCAGTGCTGCACGCCAGGTTGGGGCCGGGCGGTCGCGTCTTCGCGGCCGGTCAACAATACAGCGCGAACTGGAAGCAGCAGATGTACACCAGGGATGGATCACCGGACACGTTCAGCATGCGACGTGAAGATGGGTTCAATTTCGAGCTTGTCGACAATGAGTTCGATGAAAGCCGTGTGCGCCAATGCTTGGCCGGCGCTGCGACGAACCTTCAGGTGAAAATCGGCCGGGCTTTTTGGTGGGCGACGTATACGGTCAGCCCAGCATCGTAGGAAACGGAAACCGGACATCGGACGTCCCAAAATGGTCTAGTTCGGGAAACGAAACAGGCGTTAGGAAGTGGGGAGCCACGATCTGGGACGAACGACCTCGCGACTCGTGGGCATCGGAGCCTTTCAGCCCTTCGTCGCAGGCAATGGGAGGGCAAGGCTTCCAGCCGAGCCGTTCGAGTGTCATCCGCGCAAAGACGGCTCGGCAGGAGCCTCGCCCTCCCGCTACAGCAAATCACACGCGGATTTTTCCGCGGAATTTTGCGAGCGGCGGCGGTAGGATCGCGCGCGGTGAGGATTGTTCCTCGCTGGCGCCGGTTCGCGGCGTCACAGTTCATTCGGAAGGAGGGGAATGCATGCCGCCCGGCGCTTCGCTCTGGGACGGCCTTGACGGCGAACAACGGTCGCTCGGTTATTTGCGAGCGTCCAGGGATGCTCCGAAATGTTCCGAAATGTTCGCGCCGAGGCGAAAATGCGAAACGAAGCCAACTCGGTCGCGAGGCCTCGATTTTGCGACGCTAAGCCGGTTCGAATGACGTCGCGGGCGCGGATGATGTTCGTGGATGTTCCAGGATGCTCCGAAATGTTCGGAAACGATCGCGCAGCGAATCTTCGAAACGAACCCACCACGAGAGGGTTTTTCGACAGCTCACAAACCGGTGCGCGCTTCGCGCGCGAAATATCTTCTTCACTCATGCGCTGCCTAGTTTCTAAGCGCGCCCGATCGGGGTTTCCTGCACGTTTTCCGGATTTTTCACCTCGCACGCGGTTTGCTAAAGTCGCGCGGCGGAGCGTGCGTAGACGGCCGGTTCCTTTGCTTAAACAGCAAGCACTCGGTTATCATTGACGGATTCATCCGCCGCCTTTCCCGGGCGGCAATCGTCTCGGGCAGCTTTTCAATCAGGAGTTGGGCTATGTCCAGTGTTCGCCAGGATGCGATCAAGGCTATCGCGTGTGCAAAGCATCAGCTGAATCGCGTTGATTTCAAAAAGACCCACGTCAAAGACCTCTTCGGATCGATGGTCTTCAACGAAGAAGTGCAGAAGGCGCGTCTGCCGAAGCCGGCGTTCAAGGCGCTGCAGCAGACGGTGAAGCTAGGGGTGCCGCTCGATCCGAGCGCCGCGGACGCGATCGCCAGCGCCATGAAGGACTGGGCGATCGAACGCGGCGCGACGCACTACACGCACTTGTTCCAGCCAATGACCGGCATCACCGCGGAAAAACACGACAGCTTCATCACCCCCAACGGCGACGGCGGCGCGCTCGCGGAATTTAGCGGGAAGGAATTGATCAAAGGCGAACCGGACGCGTCGTCGTTCCCCAGCGGCGGTCTTCGCGCGACGTTCGAAGCGCGCGGCTACACCGCGTGGGATCCGACCTCTCCCGCGTACATCATGGAAAACCCGAACGGCTCGACGCTGGTCATCCCGACCGCGTTCCTGAGCTGGACCGGCGAAGCGCTCGACAAGAAAACCCCGCTGCTTCGCTCGATGGAAGCGCTCAGCACCCAGGCGATGCGCATCCTGAAGATTTTCGGCAACAACACCGCCCGCAAAGTCTTCACGACCGTCGGCGCCGAGCAGGAATACTTCCTGATCGACAAGAACTTTTACTATGGCCGACCCGACCTCATCACCTGCGGCCGCACGCTGTTCGGCGCTCCGCCGCCCAAGGGCCAGGAACTCGAAGACCAGTACTTCGGCTCGATTCCGGATCGCGTCCTCGCCTGCATGAGCGAATGCGAAGCCGAACTCTTCAAGCTCGGCGTCCCGGTGAAGACGCGTCACAACGAAGTCGCGCCGTCGCAATACGAAATCGCGCCGATCTTCGAGAACAGCAACCTCGCCACGGATCACCAGAACCTGATCATGGAGGTCATGCGCAAGATCGCCGACCATTATGGTCTGGTCTGCCTGCTTCATGAAAAGCCCTTCGCCGGCATCAACGGCTCAGGCAAGCACAACAACTGGTCGATGTCCACTGACACCGGCGAGAACCTGCTCAACCCCGGCGACAACCCGCACGACAACGCGCAGTTCCTCATCTTCTGCGCCGCCGTCATCCGCGCCGTCGCGAAGTACAGCGAGATCCTGCGTCTGTCGATCGCATCCGCCCACAACGATCACCGCCTCGGTGCCAACGAAGCCCCGCCGGCGATCATCTCGATCTTCCTCGGCGAACAGCTCAACGACGTCTTCGAGCAGATCGACAAAGGCGGCGCGAAGTCGTCGAAGCAAGGCGGGATTTTCGAGACCGGCGTCTCGGTTCTTCCCCCGCTTCCAAAGGAAGCCGGCGACCGCAACCGCACCTCGCCGTTCGCCTTCACGGGCAACAAGTTCGAGTTCCGCGCGGTCGGTAGCTCGGCCAACATCGCCGGAGCCAACACCGTGCTCAACACGATCGTGGCGGAGTCGCTCGACTACATCGCCACCAAGCTCGAAGCCGACGTGAAGGCCGGCAAGGACCTGAACAAGGCGATCCAGGAACTGCTTCCGCCGATCATCAAGGAAAGCAAAAAGGTCGTCTTCAACGGCAACGGTTACTCGGAAGAATGGCACGCCGAAGCCGAGAAGCGCGGCCTGCCGAATCTGAAGAACACCGTCGAAGTTCTGCCGGTCGTCACCCGCAAGGACACGACCGAACTGTTCGCCAAGTACAAGGTGTACAGCGCGAAGGAACTCGAGAGCCGCTTCAACATCCTGGCCGAAGCGTATGTAAAGACGCTCGACATCGAAGCCAAGACGGCTTTGATGATGGCCAGGAGCATGATCCTGCCGGCCGCCCTTCGGTACCAGAAGGAAGTCGGCGAATCGATCGCCGCCGCGAAGGCTGCGGGCGCTGCCACACCCGCCGGTGTCGAAAGCTTCGGCACGCTCGTCAGTGCCATCAACGACCTGCAGCTCTCGATCAACAAGCTCGAGAAGGCCCACGGCCACCACGCGGATGGCGACGCATACGCTCACGCGAAGCACATGCGGGCGGATGTCTTCCCCGCGCTGAACAACCTCCGCACCGCCGCCGACAAGCTCGAAACGCTCGTCGCCGACGACCTCTGGCCGCTCCCCACGTACCGCGAGATGCTGTTTATCAAGTAGTGCGTTGGTAGCAGTTACGATGAAATCGAAAAGCCCCGGTGAGCAATCACCGGGGCTTTCTTTTTCGGAGACGTGAGAAAGGGACACGGCCTTCCAGGCCGTGCGCACCCGCACGGGCTGGAAGCCCGTGTCTCGTTGATGCGTCACAGCAAATTCTTTGGATCAACCGCTGCTACCCGCTACAATCCCGCCCGTCTCATCTCATGGGGTCTTCAAAGGGAGCAGGGTTATGCGTGGGATCATCAACATCGTCATCGGCGTGGTCTTCATCATTGGCGGGCTGTCCGGCAACCTGGTCATGAAAGGCACGCACAGCGGCGGCGCTCTCGCCGTCCTCGGCGGGGTCCTCTGCCTCCTCGGTCTCTATCGCCTCGCGCGCAGCGCGTGATCGCAGCTACAAAACGCTCGCGTAGGGTGCGCTTCAGCGCACCGGTTATTCATTCTCCGCGGAAATAAATAACCGGTGCGCTGAAGCGCACCCTACGACGCGCGCGATGCGCTCAAGAACGTCCGCACCGCCCGCGTCAGGTTCTCGCGCAGCTCGAAGAACCCTTCCCGTGTCGGCTCATACTCAATGCACCGCAGCGCGCGGAGATCGAACGGCACGTCCTCCCCCTTCTGCACAATCAGAATCGGACACCGCCCCATCCCATGACACATGCCCAGCACGTACATCAACTCCGGCTGCAACGTCGTCAGTTCAACCACGATCACCTCGATCGTGCTCAGATACTTCCACACGTCGGCCAGCAGTGAATCTGTATCGAACACCGCCACCGCCTGCGACGCATCGATCTCGTTCTTCCGAAACGCAGATCGAACCGCGAAATGGTAAACCGTGTCGCACACCTCCGTCGCCGGCATGACGAACAGGCCGCTCCCACGCGCAATCGGCGCCGGCTTCGGTTGCAGCAACGTCTCGATCTGCAATCGCTCGTATTCCGGCATCCTTCACATAACGGTCTCGCTCGCCGAGAACGTGACCAGACGTTGTACGGGCGACGCTTGCGTCGCCCACTTCCCTTCAAAAACAATGCCGGGCGATGCAAGCATCGCCCCTACCAAGCAATCAACCTTTCCGATAAAACCGACCTGATATGCCCAGAACCAAAGACCAACTCTTCACCGAAATGTCCCAGGCCGGCGTCGTCGCCGTCATCCGCGCCAAATCCAAAGACCAGCTCGTCGACATCGCCAAAGCCCTCCTGGCCGGCGGATGTCCGAGCATTGAAGTAACGATGAGCACGCCGAAAGCCATCGCCGGAATCGAGCAGCTCGCCGACCAGTTCGGCGACAAGGCGATCATCGGCGTCGGCACCGTCCTCGACGCCGCCACCGCGCGCGATGCCATCGCCGCCGGCGCTCGCTTCGTCGTCTCCCCCACCTTCGAACCCGAGATTGTCGAAACCACAAGACGCTACGGCCAAATCTCCGTCCCCGGCGCGTTCACGCCCAAAGAAATCCTCACCGCCTGGACGCACGGCGCCGACGTCGTAAAAGTCTTCCCCTCGACGGCCCTCGGCCCCGGCTATTTCAAAGACCTCCTCGCCCCCCTCCCGCAACTGAAACTGACTCCCACCGGCGGAGTCGACACAAAAAACGCGGGCGCGTGGATCAAGGCCGGCGCCGTCTTCGTTGGCGCAGGCTCGTCACTCGTCTCAAAAGATGCGATGGAAAAGAGCGACTGGACCGCGATCACAAACAACGCAAAATCGTTCGTCGAGACGATCAAAGCAGCACGAGAAGGATAAAACGATGTGGCACAGTCCCGATCGATCGGGACTGTGCTCGGCGCGGAAGCACAGCCGAGGGCGGCTGTGCCACACGACCCTTGGAGTTGTCCTAACGAACAAGCCGATAACATGACCATGGACGTTCTCATCATCGGCGCCGGCGGACATGGCAAGGTCGTGCTCGATATTCTGCGCGCCGGCGGCGATGTAAACCCGGTGGGCTTCATCGACGCTGACGCATCGCTCGCCGGCACGACCGTCGCCGGTCTCGAAGTCCTTGGCGGCCCCAACCTTCTCCCGAAGCTGAAGAAGACGCACAACTACGCGATCGTCGCGATCGGTGACAATCGTGCCCGTCGCCGCTACGTGAAAGCCGCCCGCGACGCGGGGTTCGAGCTGATCAATGCGATCCATCCCGCCGCCAGCGTTTCGTCGTCAGCGACGCTCGGCAAAAACGTCGTCATCGCCGCCGGCGCCGTCGTTTGCACTGAAGCAAAGCTCGCCGACTCCGTCATCGTCAACACCAGCGCCGTCGTCGATCACGAATGTATCATCGGCGAAGCCGTCCACATCGCCCCCGGCGCGCTCCTCGCGGGTCGCGTGCGCGTCGGCGACGAAGCGTTCATCGGCCTCGGCGCAAAGATCATTCAGTGCATGACGATTGGTGAGAACACAACGGTTGGCGCGGGCGCCGTCGTGATCGAAGACGTCCCGGCTCACGTCACCGTCGTCGGCGTCCCCGCGTGCGTGGTTAAAACACTGCAAACGATGTCGACTTGATTCACGGCCGTCCCTGTGTGGCACAGCCGCCCCCGGCTGTGCTTCGCCGAAAGCCATCACAGCCGAGGGCGGCTGTGCGACATCAATCCGACTGAAAAGCCCGGTGAACCACCGCAGAACATTTCCCAAATTTCAATTGCCCTCGCTCAATCTCCCGCGATAAAATGATGAGGTCGTTTGGAGGTATGTAATGAGCACGGTTTACAACCCCGAAGCGGAAGTCATCGCTCAGATCGAACGCCTTGAACTCGAAGTCCGCGACGTGCGCCGCCGAATCGAGCACGCCCACAGCGAATCCGACAAACGCGTCCTCAACAAGCAGATCGACGAGTTGAAATCCGAGATCGAGTTCCTTCGTACCAGGATCGACTGAGCTTTTCTCCGCGTTTAGCTGCGAGCTTGCTCGCCCGATTTCCAAACCAGAGGCCGCGCGCCAACGAACCTTTCGGTTATCCTTCCCCCCGAATGATCCTTCCGATCCTCGGCCTCTGTCTCGCCAGCTTTGCGATCTCGCTCGTTCTCACGTTCGCCATGATCCGCATCGCCCCGCGGATTGGTTTCGTCGATAAACCCGGCCTGCGAAAGATCCACGTCGACCCCAAACCCCTCGGCGGAGGCGTCGCAATCTTCCTCGCGCTCGTGCTGCCCATGATGGTGGGGCTCGTCGTCGTGAATCGCTTTGGCTCACAAATCGAGCAGCACTTTTCAGGAAAGGAGAACATCGCCGCCCTTCTATCCGGCGCGCACCTGCAAACACCGCTGTCGCTCGGCATGCTCGCGGCCCTGCTCGTGCTTCACGCGATGGGACTGATCGACGACCGCAAATCGCTCGGCCCGCTCATCAAGCTGATCGTTCAGCTCATCGTCGCCGCCGCGCTCGTGATCGGATTCAACATGCGCGTGCTGACCGCGCTCGACAACATGCTCGGCATGGGCCGCTGGCCGTCGGTCATCGTCACTGTCCTTTGGATCACCGCCATCACCAATGCCTTCAACTTCCTCGACAACATGGATGGCCTGAGCGCCGGCGTCGCGGCCGTCTGCACGACCGCGTTTCTCGTCACCGCACTCTCGATCCAGCAATGGTTCGTCGCCGCCACGCTCGCCTTACTGCTTGGCGCACTCCTCGGCTTTCTCGTCTTCAACTTCCCACCCGCGAAAATTTTCATGGGCGACAGCGGAAGCCTCATCATCGGCTTCGTCCTCGGCATACTGACCGTGCGCACGACCTACCTCCGCCCCGGCCAAAACTTCGCCGCCGGCTGGTACTCCATCTTCGCCCCGGTCATCGTCCTCGCCCTCCCGCTCTATGACCTGATCATCGTCAGCATCATTCGCCTGTCGCGCGGCAAAAGCCCTTTCGTCGGCGACACGAATCACTTCTCGCATCGCCTCGTCGCGCGAGGGATGTCCAGACGAACGGCGGTCCTCTGCCTCTACCTCATCACCGCCTGCACTTCCATCGCCGCGGTGTTGTTGCCTCATGTCGACTCGACGTTCGCCGCCGTTTTGATTGCATCGCAAACGATGCTGATCCTCGGCGTCGTCGCCCTTCTCGAACAACATCCGCTGCGGCCTTCGTAGGGCGCGCTTCAGCGCACCGGTTATTTCTCCCCAGCCAGCATGAATAACCGGTGCGCTGAAGCGCACCCTACCGAAGTCACTCGCTTTGCCGATAATAAAAAATGATGGCGAAGACAAAGACGCAACCCGCGGCCGAGAAAGTCGAGATCGTTTACGGCGAAAACCTGCCGACGTGGTTTGCGCGCCTCACTCAATTCGCCTTCTACTTCACGCTCGCGCTTGTTTGTGCCCGGGCGATGATGATGGAAACACTTCGCGATCCGACCGAAATCGCGCCGGGGTTTCCGCAAGTCCCGCGCGGCGCTGGTCCCGCGGCCGCGGTCGTGCTGGATCTGCTGATGTGCCTGCCCGCGGTACTCGTGCTCCTGCGGCGGGTGATGGATAAAACCTACGTGCTGCGCTGGTCGATCAGCCAGGTGTTGCTCGGCGCGCTCGCGCTCTGGGCGGTGATCAGCACGGCGTGGTCCGCGGACAAGTGGCTCGCGGGCGTGACGGCATTTCACTTCGTCGCGATGGCGTCGCTCGTCTGGGGAAGCGCCCAGCTCGTTCGCAGCTGGCTTCGCTTGCGATGGGTTGTCGCCGTCTGCTTTGGCATGCTGCTCGTGCACCTGGCGCAGGGCGTGCAATACCGCTTCATCGATTACCCGGACAACGTTCGTTATTGGCAAGGCCACAAGGATGAAGAGCTTGCCCGCCGCGGGTGGAAACCGGATTCGTTCGACGCGCAGCAGCTCGAGAAGAAACTGCTCAGCGGCGAGATGGTCGGCTTCAGCGTTTCGCCCAACACCTACGCGGCGATGCTGGTCGTGCTGACGATCGTGTCGGCCGGCTCGATGATCCAGCGCATCGTCGATCGCGACGAGATCGGCTGGCCCGTCGCCATCGGCATCACCATTCCGATCACCGCATTCCTTCTTCGCTACACGGACAGTAAAACTGCGTACGCGACACCGTTCATCGCGGTGATCCTCTTTCTCATAATCTACAAGTGGCGAACCCTGCTCATCGAAAAACGCCGCGTCGCGTTCTGGGGCGCGGTCGCCGGCGTCGTTGTGGTAACCCTCGCGATCATCGGGCACGGCCTGTGGCACAACAGCCTCGTTGTCGCGAGCCTCACCTTTCGCTGGCAATATTGGGTCGGTGCGATGCACATCTTTACCGCGCATCCATTGCTCGGCGTGGGCTGGAGCAACTTCGGCCCGTATTACCTCGGCGTGCGCCTGCCGATCGCGTCGGAAGAGATCAAAGATCCGCACAACCTCGTCGTGCGCGTGCTCGTCGAGCTTGGCCTGATTGGCTGCATCGTGCTGATCACGTGGATGCTTCGCGCGGCATGGGAACTAACGCAACCTACTTTCCCGCCCGCCCCAAAGAAGAAGCCCACTCCGCCCAATGCCCGAGCCATCGCCATCCTCTCGATCGGCGCCGTTGCGCTGCTCGCGATGATCGTCAACATCTTTGCGAGCGTCGATTTCTCGATGGCCAGCGGCAAAGACGGCGGGTCAGCATTCGTGCTACTCGATCTTCTGAAGCGCACGCTCTGGTTCGCCCTGCTGATGATCGGCTTCGCGATGGTGCTGTTTCAATCATCCAAAGATCCACAACTGGATGAGCGGTCAGCGCCGTGGCTGCTGTATGGCATCTTGATTGCGCTCGCGATTTTCATGCTGCACAACACGATCGATTTTTCGATCGCCGAGCCTGGGCCGATGTTCGTCTTCGCCCTGCTGCTCGGAAGCGCACTGGGCGTTCGCACGCCGAGCGTCGCCGGACAGAAACGTCAGCGCAAAGCCGCAATCTTCGCCTTCGCAGTCGCGATGGCGGTCTGGGTCGGCGTGGCGATTTTCTTCGTGCTGCCGATTGCCGACGCCGACGCGCGCGCGCAGTCCGCGGACGATGCCATTCGCGCCGGCGATCTGGCTTCGGCCGACGCGCTCTTCCGCTCGGCCATCTCCATGTCGCCGCTCTCGAATTCGGATTACGACTACCGTGCCGCGCGCGTCTCGATGATGAGCAACGCGCCGGACGGGCAAACCGACATGCTGCTTTCCAAGGCGATCGCCGACAATCCGATGGACGCCGGTAACTACATGACCCGCGCCCAGCACGAGCTGCGCAAGCCCGCGAGCGAACAGAACCGTCAACAGATCCTGAGCGACATGTACAAAGCCGTGACGCTCGATCCGAACAACGTCGAAGGTCATCTGCGGCTGGCGCACGTCTATCAACTCACGGGTGACGCAAAATCCGCGCAGCGCGAGATCGGCATCGCGCGCGAGAGAAACTCGCAGCTCGATCCGGAGAACCCCAAGCGGCTCTCGGATGAAGATTTCCAGAAGCGCGTCGCGGACGTGAACGCGATGTAAAGTCGTCACAGCAAGTTGCGCATCGGTCGCGAGAAAATTCTCGCGCGCCGCATTTTCTCTCGTCCCGCGGAATTAAAACATTTTTGCCTGCAAATCGCTTTACCCGCCAATCCTGAATCGCTGTGATATCGGGCGTAGGTGTTCGTGGGTGCTCGTAACGCGCTCCATTCTGGCGCGACCAACCATTCGTTCGTGGAGATTTTATGTTCCCGACCTTCGAGCCGCTCGAGGGCCGCGTTCTGTTCAGCGCGGGCCTGAGCGCGCAATACTTCGACAACGCGAACCTAACCAAGCAAAAGCTGACGCGGATCGATCCGCAGATCAATTTCGACTGGGGAACCGGATCGCCGTCGCCGAGCATTAGCGCCGATACCTTTTCGGCGCGATGGACCGGTTATGTGCAGGCGCAATACACGGAGAACTACACCCTCACCACGACGAGCGATGACGGCGTGCGCGTGTGGGTCGATGGCAACCTGCTGATCGATCGATGGAACTCTCCGGCGGGAACTGGGAGTGCCTCAATCAATTTCTCCGCCGGAAGCTATCACGCGCTGAAGGTCGAGTACTTCGAAAACACCGGCACCGCCAAGATGCAGTTGCAGTGGTCGAGCGCATCGACCCCCGTGCAGGCAATTTCGAGCGATGATCTGTTCACAGAGATTCCGTCGCCACCCCCGAACCCGAACGGGCTGTACGTCACCAAGGGCGGAACATACAGCGGCAACTGGTGGAGCGGCGATCCGAAAACACCCGCGGTCATCATCGCCACGACGGATCCGGTCACGATTCTCAATTCAACCGTCCAAAGCCGCGGGGAGCTCATCGCGACGACGGTGGATCATACAAACGTCACGCTGGACGGTGTGACCGGCACCGCGCTCAATCCGAACGTCGCCGGGCAGGCACCGGGACGGTTTCTCGACGACTACCGCTTCAACAACCTCGTCGTGCAGAACTGCACGCTCAATGGCACCAGCGGCATCGTGCTCGATACGTACATCGGCAGCCCATCAGCAGGCAACACGATTAAGATCGTAAACAACACCGCGACGAACATCGACGGCCGCCATAGCGACGGCAACGGCGGGTTCGTCACCTACGACACGCGCGTGCGCAAGAGCGACGGCTTCACCGATTACGGCTACGACATCGTTCAGTTCCTGCAGATCGCTCATTCACACAACGTGCCGGGCATTGAAGTTGCGGGCAATCATGTGATGAACCAGCCGGGACTGAGCCGCGTTGAAGATACGATCAGCATTTATCAATCCGGTGGAACCTCCAGCAGCCCCATCCGCATCCATGACAATTATATTGATGGCGCCTACAACGTCGCGCCGTGGCAGACGAACTACTCCGATGCGCTCTATAACTATCAGTTCGTCTACACGGGCGGCGGGATCATGCTCGGCGACGGGGGGAACAGCAGCTCGACTGTGCCGGCATATGTGAACGCATACAACAATACGGTGATCGACACAACGAACTACGGCTTGGCGATTACGTCAGGTCACGACCTGCAGATCTACGCAAACAAAGTTTCATCCACGGGCCTGCTGCCGGATGGGCGGACGGTCGTGAACCAGAACGTCGGCATCGCCATCTGGAATGCCAACCGCGAGAATAAAAAGCTCTTCTTCAACGATGGCGGACACGACAACCAGGTCTATTGGTACGCGAACGGGATCCAGAATGATTGGTGGGTGCCGGACGCGACGACGTGGCTGAACAATGTCGCAAGCCTTGCCGCACTGGGGTGATGAAAGAGATGACGATTGATTCCACGTCATCGCCTGCGACATACGCAAGCGACGAACAGCAGCGCGAGCCAAACCCGCTCAAAACGACGGTGAATATTCCGGATCGAAGTCTTCGTCGCTTTGCTCGTCCGAAATGCGACGATCCGCGGCGCGCTGCTTCGCGGCGCGCTTGAGCGATGCCTCAAAACGGGCGGTCGCGTCGTCCCACGTATAGGCCGTGGCGGTCTGATGGGCGCGGTCCGACATCTGGCGCCAGGAATCTCCGTCCATCGCGCAGATCCGCAGGATCGCGTCGCGCATTGCCTGCGGATCTTCGTGATTGACGAGAATCCCGCCGCCTTCGCCCACGAGCCGCGCGGCTGCACCGGCGGGCGTAGCGATTACAGGTGTGCGGCAGGCCATCGATTCGAGCACCGGCAGGCCGAAACCTTCGGTTCGACTGGCGAACAGCCACACATCGCACGACGCATAGATCCCGGCGATCTGGTCCTGCGCGGGATACTTGGCGTAATGAATGCCGTCAGGCAGCGGCAGCGTCTCGTTCGAGTCCTGCGTGCCGAACGCGACCAGTTTCAGATTCGGAATCTTTTCTCTCGCCATGCGCATAGCCGCCAGAGAAACGTCGCAGCCTTTGAAATGTGCCTGCGAATACATCACGCCCACGGTGGGAACATTCTGTTTTCCGCGCGGCGGTGCGCGAAATTGGTTCAGATCAACCGCGTTCGGGACCAGATCGATCTGCTCGTTCGGCGCGCGGTCCCGGCCCAGATCCACCAGCCATTTTGCAATCGTGATCTTGTGCGTGGGCAGTGACCAGGTCTTGAGCACGCGCTCCTTCTGATCGCTCAGCACGGTCTCATCGTGCTGAATGAGATGAACTTTCGCGCCCTTGCTCGGCGATAGCTTCGCGAGCCACTCGGCGGTTTCCCACCACGTGGCGATCACGACATCGGCGTCGGGCAGATCGGCATCCGTAATCGGCCGGAACCGATCGATAATGCGATGCTTCACATCGACGTGATCAAGATGCGACGGGCCGAGCAGCTTCGGCCAACCCTGGCCCTTGAGCAGCATTCGAATCTTGACGCGCAAAGGACGGTCGCGCTTGGGCGTGGAGACAACCAGGACATCATGCCCGCCGCGAGCCAGGCGATCGGCGTACGCGGCGACGACGCGGGTACCGCCGGCAGTGCCGGCGAATGGCAGCAAAAATGTGATACGCATTTCTCCACCCCTTCCCCAGTGGCTTGATCGTCGCGCCCTTCGGGCTACACGATGACCGATTCCGGGATCTCCGCATTGTGCGAGACGGTTTGAATATCGTCGTTATCTTCCAGCGCGTCAATCAGCTTTAGCAAGCGCTGCGCGATTTCCCCTTCCACGGCGATCGTATTGTTAGGCAAATTGGTGATTTCCGAGGCTTCGATCGGGATCTTCGCCATCTCGATCGCCTCCTTCACCTTCAGGTAGGTCGTCGGCGAAGTGATCACTTCAAACACTTCGCCTTCGTTCTTCACGTCTTCGGCGCCCGCTTCGAGCGCGAGCTCGAGCAGCGCGTCTTCTTCGACCGCATCCGACTTGATCGTGATGATTCCCTGCTTGGTGAACTGAAACGCGACCGCGCCGCTGTTGGCGAGATTTCCCCCGCCTTTTTCGAAGATGCTGCGCAGCTCCGGGGCGGTGCGCGAGCGATTGTTCGTCAGCGCTTCGATGAGCAGCGCCACACCACCGGGGGCATATCCTTCATAGGTGATGTTCTCGTAATTTGCTCCGCCAAGCTCGCCGGTGCCCTTCTTGATCGCCTTCTCGATCGTGTCCTTCGGCATCAGGGCCTGCTTGGCTTCGTCGATTACGTAGCGCAGCGAAAGGTTATCGCGCGGATCGCCCCCACCCTTCGCAGCGATCATGATCTTCTTGGCGATCTTGCTCCAGATCTTTCCGCGCTTCGCGTCGTTCGCGCCTTTGGCGCGCTTGATCTTCGACCAGTGACTATGCCCTGCCATTCAACCTCCACTCAAGGACGCCTGCTGCGTTTTGACCGGCTTCTGCGCCGTCGGCGCGACGTTCACCGGTCCGCCCTGCACCGCTTGCTTCAACTTCGCTTCCAGCTGCAATCGCAATGGACCGAGATCCGTGCGCTCGCCGCCGGATGCTGCGATTCCCGTGAGCGACCGCTTCCACAATTCCTGCGCCTGCGTCTTGTCGTTCAATTGATACATCACGTCGCCGAGGTGATCGAGCATCACCGGATCGGGCGAATCGGTCGATGCGATCGCCTGCTGCAGGTACTTTCGCGCCTGCAGAAACTCGCCGCGCTTGTAGAGCACCCATGCGAGGCTGTCGAGAAACGATTCGTTGTCCGGCTCGGCATCCACCGCGGTGCGGATCAGCGCCTCCGCCTTCTCGAGGTTCTTGCCCTGATCCGCCCAGAAATAGCCGAGATCGTTGCTCGCGCCGACGTGCTGCGGATCGATGCGCAAGACCTGTTCGAGCACTTCTTCGCTCTTCACCTTGTCATCGATGCGCGTGTAGAGCCCCGCCGCGAGGTAGAGCTGATCCGGATCGTTCGCGACGGCTTTGCGGAACTCTTCGATGTCGTGCGCCGCCTCGGTGGTCTTGTTCTGCTCGCCGTAGATATCAACCAGCGCCTGCACCACCGCGCGATTGTCCGGATGCGACGCGCGCTGCTCTTCAAGATGTTCGACCAGCGTCGGCAGGCGATTCACAGACACATAAAACTCTTCGAGCTTGCTGACGATCGTCTGCGAATCCGGGTTTTCCTCGAAGAGATCGAGCAGCAGATGTTCGGCCGCGTCGGATTTTCCCGCCTGCGTCAGCACCGTCGCCTGAAACAGCCGCGCATTCACGCTTGCAGGATCATTCTGCAGCCACGTGCTCAGCACGTTCATCGCCTGCTTCGCGGAGTTGTGCTCGAGGTAATGCCCGAACAGCGTCGTGTAGGCAAGATCGTATGAGGGATGATCGCTGACCAGCTTCCAGAGCAGCTGCTCGAACTTCGTGAGATCGCCCTGCTTCTGGAACGAGAGCGCGTAAAAGAACTGCACGTCTGCGGAGTTGTCGCCCGCGGTGATCGCCTGCGAAAAGTCCTTCTCGGCATCGACTGGTTTATCCTGGCTCAGCGCCGTCGTTCCACGCAGCTCCGCCGCGAGACCCGGCGCCTGTTTCTCGATCGACGCGATCAATTTGTTCGACTCTGCGACCTTCTTCGGCGTATCCCACGTCGAATGCATCCAATAGCTGTTGAGCTGCGCGCGATACGCCGGCGGAAAGATCGGTTGCAGCGTCGTCGATTTTTCGAGCGTCGCATTCGCCAGATTGTTTCGCCCGTTGATCAGCGCCACGCGCGACACCCAATACTCCTTCGCGGGCTCGAGGTCCGGCGGAACCTGGAGCTTTTGCAGATCCGCGAGACGAAAATGATGCGGACCGGCATGAAGAATGTCGTCCCACAATTCGCCGATCTGCGAGGCGAGATCCGGCTGCTTCGCCGACAGCTCAATCAGCAGCAGGGCCGCGCGCGGGGCCTCGTCGTGCTTCAGGTACATCGCAACAAGGCGATGCGCGATGTCGAAGTTCTGGCCTTCGTTCTTCGCGAACGCGTCGCTCAGCATCGCCTCGGCATCGGCGGTTTTGCCGAGCGAATCGAGCGTGTTCGTCAGCGCGAACAGCACGGCGTGATCCTTCGGCCGTTCCTGGTAAATCTGTCGAAGCGCCGGCACAACGCCCGGCTCGTTTCCATTTCGCCGATACACTTCGCGGAGAAGATCGATCGAATCGTCGCTTGCTTTGAACGTTCTCACGACGTCGAGCGCGCGCGTCTGCGCTTCTTTGCCGCGATTTAGCGCAAGCAGCGTGCGCACCACGCGGGCTTGCGCGTCGAAGTTCTCGGGCGTGCGCTTGGCGACGATCTCGTACGCCTCCAGCGCATGCGCGTAATCCCCGTTCTTTTCGTAGAGAGAGCCGATGTCGACGTAGAGGAGTTCCGGCCGATTCACGAGATACGCCAGATCCGGATTTCCGCGAAGCGAAAAGCCGGGACGCTCGAATCGTTTGAGAAGCTGCTCGTATACTTCAAGCGCAGCACGATCGTAGCCCGCCTGCTGCAGCGCGCGGGCGAGCCGATAATCGACCACCACCGCGATCTCGGGATCGGTTTTGTAGCCACTCGTCTCGCTCGCCAAACGGAGGTGAGCCAGGCCATTGGCGAGGTCGCCCTTGAGCAGATACAGCCGGCCGAGCTCGTTCTGCACATCGAGATTATCGGGATCGATCTTCAGCGCCTTCTCGAACGATTCGATCGCGCGCTCCGGCGAGCCACCGGCGCCGAGGTTTGCCCGGCCCATCGCGATGCGAAGCTCGAGGCTGTTGGGATCGAGATCGAGCGCCTGCTGCAGATAGTTGATTGCCTGCGCGCGCTGATTCTGCAGAATCGCCCCGCGCGCCTTGGCGTAGAGAAGAACCGCTTCGAGCGGCGGATTCGATTCGGTGGTGGGTTGTGTTGCCGGAGCGGGAAGTTTCGGGCCGATTTCGCTCAGGCTGAGAAATGCTTTCGGATCGATCGTGCGCTGTGTGGCGACCGCTTGTTTTGTCGCGGGAGCACCAACCACTTGCTTGTGCTGCGCGGCGCAACCAACGACAGCGAGCACGCTTCCTGCCACTACCAATCGCAGCGATCGATTCATGATCGTCATTCTAGGCCACCCGCTCGTGAAGCTAAACGAATAAACGAGCGCCACGATTCCGTCATCCTTACGGAATCACTTTATTCAGCGGATACGTGATGATCCCCGTCGCGCCAGCGCGCTTTAGCCGCGGGATCAGTTCGCGCTCCTGCTTTTCTTCGAGGATCACTTCGACCGCGACCCATTGCTGATCGCTCAGGCGGCTGACGGTCGGGCTTTTCTCCGCCGGCAGAAACGCAACCACCTCCGCGAGCTTCGCTTCCGGCACGTTCATCTTCAGCCCGACCTTCGCCCGCGCTTCCATCGCCCCGCGGAGAAGCATGGCGATGTTTTCCATCTTTTCGCGCTTCCAGGGAATGTCCCACGCCGCCTTGTTCGCGATGAAGCGGATGTTGCTCGTGAGCAGCGTGTCGATCACGCGGAGATTGTTCGCGCGAATGGAGCTGCCGGTTTCGGTGAGATCGACGATGCCGTCGAGGATGCGGGCTTTGACTTCCGTCGTGCCCCAGGAGAATTCGACCGTCACGTTCTTCACGCCACGATCCGCGAAGTAGCGGCGCGTCACATTCACGAGCTCGGTCGCGATGATCTTGCCTTCGAAATCCTTCGCTTCGCGGATCGGACTTTCATCCGGCACGCAAAGAACCCATCGCGCCGGATTGGTGCTTCCGCGGCTGTAGGTCAGGTCGCAGATTTCGACGACGTCCTTTTCGTTGCCGTTTTCGAGCACCCAGTCGTAGCCGGTCAGGCCGCAATCGACGATGCCGTCCGCGACATAGCGGCTGATTTCCTGCGCGCGGAAAAGGATCGCGGAGATCTTATCGTCATCGATCCGCGGAAAGACGGAGCGCTCGCTTATGTTGATCTTGTACCCGGCGCGGCCGAAGAGCTCGATCGTCGAGTTCTGCATGCTGCCACTGGGAAGGCCCAGGCGCAGCGAGGAACTTGGAAGCTTGTCAGTCATTTCAATTGCTATGTTCGGCCGCTTGCGGTTTCGCAGATCGAATGCGTTTTGATCTGCGAAACCGCAAGCGGCAACTGTGCGTTTTTTCTTCTTCGACTTCTTCTCTTCTGCAGCAGCTTTGCGGAGCGAGAAATACAGGTCGTGACACTCCTCCGCCTTCATGTGATGCTCGACAAACTTCTGCGCCTCTTCGAGCGTCGTTTCCGGGTCGAGCACTTCCTCTTCCTTGAGGAACTCGAGCATCCGATCGTCGATCGGCATCGTGTGCCCGTCGAACGCGAAGAGCATCACGTACGCTTCGACGAACGGATGAATCTCCGGCAGCTCGCGGAGGAACTGCCGCGCGTCGCGGCGGCTGATCTCTTTCAGGCGATCGAGGCTCAACGTGTGCTCGCGCTCGAAGATGTTGTTGAGCGACTGCGTGATCATCGCCACGCGCTTCTCGATCTGCGGATAGCGCGTGCCCAGCAGCTCCTGGATCTCCAGGTCCGTCGCGACGCGAAGCTCGTTCAGATCGACGAACTCTTTCTCGATCGCCTTCATCGCGTCTTCGGCGCGCGCGTCGGTGACGTCATAGCTCATCGCCCCGCGGACGAGCGCCTTGAGCGCTTCCTGCGATTGCTTCGCTTCGGGCTTGTGTTCTTTAACGAGCTTCTTGTGGACGCTCTTGAGTTTGTCCGCGTGTTTCCCTGCGTTTTTCATTCAGATTTCTCTTGATGCTCTTCGAGTTCGTCCGATTCCGCTCGCCCCGGCGAGTCCGCTTCGGCGCGCTTTCGTTCCAGCTCCTCGTTCTCCTCGCGCGCTTTGCGCAGGAGATCGAGAACTTCCAATTCCTTCTTCAGGTTTTCGTCGATGTGAAATTTGAGATACGGCGCCTGGCGAAGCGTCAGCTGGCCCGTGAGCTTCGTGCGCATCAGGCCGGCGGAGTGACGCAACGCATTCAGCGCCGCATTCTGCTGGCCGGGCGTGCCCATGACGGTGATATACACGTCGGCGATGGAAAGATCCGGCGAGACCTTCACGCGCGTGATGCTCGGCATGCCGGTGAGGCGCGGATCGTTCAGCTCGCGCATGATGATCTGCGCCAGCTCCTGCTGGATCGTGCTGCCGACTCTTTCCGTTCTTCGCGACATATTTTGAAACCGCAGATGGACGCAGATGAACGCAGATAAAAGCAATTCTTAATCTGCGTTCATCTGCGTGTATCTGCGGTTCCTTCACAAAAGATCGATCTGGTAATCGATCAAGCTCACCTGCGGGACCATCCGCACGAAATCGACGAGCTTGCTCAGGCCGCCTTCGACGTAGGCCTTGTCGTTGGCGACCATCGCCATTCCCAGAATCGCCCGGCGATGCTCGTCGAGCGCGCCGACCTCCGCGATCGAAACGTTGTGCGCGTGGGCGATGCGGTCCTTGATGCTCTTGATCACCCGCCGCTTGTCTTTAAGGGACATCGCGTCGATGACGGTGAGCTCGATCTGCAAAACGCCAACGACCATTTCGCTTTCGTCATCCTCGGCGAAGCGAAGGATCTCCAAAATCGAACGACCTTCTGAATCCCGAGATCCTTCGCTTCGCCCAGGATGACATTGGCCACACGCTCAGCGCTGTGGCGCCGCGTTTGGGTCGCCTTGCAATGGACCTTGCGGCGTTATGCGAATCTCGGTGCGACGACTGTTCGCGCTGAATGGATCGCCACCGGGATGATGCGACGCCGGAAACCCACCACCGAACGGCGTGTCGTTGTCCGTCGGCTGATACGCCTCGCCACGAAGCTTGTCGCCGGCACAACCGGCGAGGAGCGTCATAGCCGTCACCACAAGTACAAGTCGCAGCATCAGAATTATGAAGGATGAATTATGAATGATGAAAATCCGTTGCTTCATCCTTCATAATTCATCCTTCATCCTTATTTGCTACAGCGTCCGCTGGATCGTTTCTCGTACGTACGCTTCGAGGATGTCGCCGACTTTGATGTCGTCGTAGCCGGCCAGCTTGATGCCGCACTCGAAGCCGGCCTTCACTTCCTTCACGTCGTCCTTCATGCGCTTGAGTGACTCGATTGAAAGATCTTCCGTCACGATCGCGCCGTTGCGGATGAGCCGGATCTTGCTGCCGCGCTGCACGTGGCCGTCGGTGACGAAGCAGCCGGCGATGTTGCCCATGCGGCTGACCTTGAACACTTGGCGGATCTCCACGTGGCCGTGCAGCTTCTCGCGGATTTCCGGCTCGAGCATGCCGCTGAGCGCTTTCTTCAGATCGTCGAAGATTTCGTAGATGACGCGATAGGTGCGGATCTCGACGCGGCGCTGCTCGGCCATCGCGCGGGCGGCTTCGTCCGGCACCACGTTGAAGCCGATGATGACCGCGTCCGAAGCGTCCGCCAATTCGACGTCGCTTTCGCTGATCGCGCCTACCGCGCTGTGAATCACGCGAACGCGGACTTCGTCGGTGTTCTGATCCGTCACCGTCTGCGTGAGCGTCTCGACCGAACCCTGGACGTCACCCTTGATGATCAGGTTGATCGTCTTGATCTCGCCTTCCTTGATGGTGGCGAAGAGGTTGTCGAGCGTGACCTTGTTCTGGCCGGCCAGCTGATTCTGGCGGGCGAGCGTCGCACGTTCCTCGGCGATCGAGCGAGCGCGGTCGATGTTCTCGACGACGAAGAACTTGTCGCCGGCGTCGGGAAGTTGATCGAGCCCGCTAACGATGACGGGTGTGCTCGGGCCGGCTTCCTGAATTGGCTTGCCGTTGTCGTCGAGCAGGCTGCGAATGCGGCCATAGCCCGGGCCCGACAGAAGTACATCGCCGACCTTCAGCGTGCCGTCCTGCACGAGAACGGTCGCGACCGAACCGAGGCCCGGATCGACGCGCGATTCGATCACGCTGCCGCGAGCGGGAGCGGTCGGATCGGCTTTCAGTTCGAGCAACTCCGCCTGGTAATTGAGATTTTCGAGCAGTTCCTTGACGCCCTGCCCGGTGACCGCGCTGGTGCGGATCACTTCGGTGTCGCCGCCCCACTCAACCGGGTTGAGGTTGTTGGCGGCGAGCTGGCCGAGCACCATGTCCGGATTCGCATCCGGGCGATCGATCTTGTTGAGCGCGACGACGATCGGCACGCCGGCGGCGCGGGCGTGGTTGATCGACTCGACCGTCTGCGGCATGACGCCTTCGACGGCGCCCACCACGAGCACGACGACGTCGGTCATATTCGCCCCGCGGGCACGCATGCGGGTGAACGCATGGTGGCCCGGCGTATCGATGAACGTGACACGTTTCTTCTCGCCCTCGGTTTCAATCTCGACCATCCATGCGGCGGTGTGCTGCGTGATGCCGCCGGCCTCGCCCGCGGCGACGTTGGCGCTGCGGATCTTGTCGAGCAGCGAAGTCTTGCCGTGGTCGACGTGACCAAGGATCGTGACGACCGGCGGTCGTGGAACGAGATTGTCGACGTTTTCTCGCGCTTCGAATTCTGCCAGCAGTTCCTCCTGCATCGTCTGTTCGACAGCGATGGTGAGCTCGATGCCGTAATCGAGTGCAATGGCCTGAGCCGTCTCGGTGTCGAGCGCCTGGTTGACGTTCGCGAAGACACCTTGCGACATGAGCTTCTTGATGATGTCGTTGCTCTTGATGCCGAGCGTGGCGGAGAGCGACTTCACCGTAATCGGTTCTTCGATCTCGATCGGCTCGCCCTTTTGCACGCCCGTCTTGGCGATCGCGTGCGTGCCGCGCTCGCTGCTCTTCTTGAGGTGCGAGTCGAAGCCGGTGCGATAGCTCGCGGCGGCGTTGAGGCGATCGCGGCGCTCAATGAGGTCAGCTTCGGTGTATTCCTTGAGCTTCTCCATCGCTTCGCCGCGGCGACCATCGGGCCCGCGACGACGATTGGAGAGCGAGCTGCCGCCTTTCTTGTTGGCGGCGCCCTTCTTCTTGTCGTCTTCACCCTCATCGTCGCTGGTGCGAACGCCGCGGCCGCCTTGCGTGCGGGCCTGCGTAACGCCGCCGGGGCCATCGAGATTCGGCCCGCCCATCGGACGGCGCGGACGCGGAGCCGGCAGCGGGTCGGGCTTTTCTTCGCGCACCACGCGCGGGCCTTGAATGCTCGCGGGCGCGGGACGATTCAGCTGCGGCGCGGGCGTGACCGGACGGCGCACGGGCGCTTGCGGCACCGCGCCACCACGATTCGCGAGCGTGATTGTCGGGCGCGACGCGGGACGCGTGTGTTCCGGCGCGACAACCGCCGGCTTCGGTGGCGCCGCGGGGGGAGGCGTTTGCGCGGCGGGAGCAGCAGGCGCAGTCGGCGTCGGCGCTTCAGCGCTGATCGCGGGTGCATGAGGCGCCGCGGGCGCTTCCGGCGCTGCGTGCGGTATTTCTTTCTTGACGTGTGGCTTGGCCTTTGGCGCAACCGGAGCGGCCGGCGCTTCCATCGCAGCGGGCGCGGGCGCTTCGGCAAGCGGCGCTTCCACGACCGGGGCTTTAACCGTTGGCGCGGCGCTTTCGGTCGTTTCAGCTGACGGCATTTCAACAGCTTCGTCAGCCGCGGGCGCTTTCTTGGTCGTCTTGCGACGTGGAGCCTTCGGCTTGGCGGACCCTTCGGGCGGGGCTTCCGCGGTCGCGGTGCCCACTCCGCCCCCGCTCTCACTGCGCGCAATCTCCCCACTGTTGACCCATTCGCGTACGGTCTCGGCCTGACCCATCGTCAGGGTGCTCATGTGATTGGGCGCCCAATCCAAGCCTTCGCTGCGCAGCTTCGAGAGAATGTCTTTGCTTTCGACACTCAGTTCCTGCGCAAGCTGGTTCACTCGAACGCCAGCTTTCTTCGTCGCTTTTGCCAAAACAAGCTCCAGTGGATCTCGAATCCTGGATCACAGATTTGGATTGGTCCCGCCCAATGCGAGACCCGTACATCAATCCAAAATCCGCAGTCCAACACCCAAAATCGGATTCCTCTATCGTACGTTCCCTATCTCTCGCGGATCGCTCAAACTCGCAGCGGTCCGTAATCAAAATCACGCCTCATCGTCCGGTTTCATCTGCGACACCGGCTCATTCGACGCCGGCGCCGGCGGAGCGACACGCCCTTCCGCCAGGGCCGCGGCGTCCTCGTTCTCGTCGTTCAGGTCCTTGCGCTGGCGCTCGGCATCCGACTCCACGCCGGACACCGGATGGATCGCTTCCTCTTCGGGCGACAACTCGCCCTCGGCCGCGATCGACTTCGAATCGTGCGTGATGATTTCGGGCGCGCCGCCTTCGGTCGCTTCCAGCGCGCCGTGCCTGCGATCCGGATTCGTGTCGGCCGCGGTGTCGTCAGCTTGAACCGCCGCTTCGGCATTTTGCGGAAGGAGCGGGTTGGCGAACGCTTCGCCGTCCACGCCCTTCGTGCCTGCCTGCAGCAGCGCTCTGTCGGCGGCCTTGGCTTTCGCATCCGCGGCCTTCTTCGCTTCCTGCTCGACCGCGACAATCTTCGCCTCTTCGGCGCAGCGATCGACGATCTTCTGAGCGAACTCTTCGTCGAGGCCGAGCTCTTCCATCAACGGACCGGTGCCGACTTCTTCGATGTCGCGCACGTCGATGAGGCCCAGCGCCACGATCTTGTCGACCATTTCCTGCGTGATGCCTTCCATGCTCTTGAGCGTCTGGTCGAGCCGCTGCACGCCGTTCTGGAATTCCGGCGGAGTGAGAATGTCGATGTCCCATCCGGTGAGACGCGCCGCGAGACGAACGTTCTGCCCGCGCTTGCCGATCGCAAGGCTCAGCTGATCGTCGTTCACGACCACCGTCGCGCGACCAAGCTCGAAGCAGAGCGCGACTTCCGTCACCTCCGCGGGCTTGAGGGCGTTGCTGATGAGAATCTGCGACGACTCGTTCCAGCGAACGATGTCGATCTTCTCGCCGCCGAGCTCGTCGACGATGTTCTTGATTCGCGAGCCGCGCACGCCGACGCACGCGCCGACGGCATCGACCTTCGAATCGATCGAGCTGACCGCGATCTTCGTACGATGGCCGGGCTCGCGCGCCAGCGCCTTGATCTCGATCGTTCGCTCGCCGACTTCCGGCACTTCGCGCTCGAAGAGCCGGCGAATCAGTTCCGGATGCGACCGAGAAAGGATGATCTTCACGGCGCTGGGCGTATCGCGCACTTCCAGGATGAGCGCCTGCACGCGCTCGCCGACTTCATGCTGCTCGCCGGGGATCTGCTCGCTTCGCGGCATGATGCCTTCGACGCGGCCGAGGTTCACGATCATCGCGCCGCCTTCGAAGCGGGCGATGGTGCCGGTCACGATCGTGCCGACGCGATCTTTGTATTCCTCGTAGATGCTGCCGCGCTCGTCCTGGCGGATCAGCTGGATCATCACCTGCTTGACGGTTTGCGCGCCGATCCGGCCCATGACCGACAGCGGCAAAATCTCTCCCTGCCGCGCCAGCGAAATATCGCCATTCGTGCGATCAACGGTCACCGCAAATTCGTTGGTGTCTTCGGTGTTGTAGTGTTTGCGCAGACCCGAAGCGACGGCCTGCTCGATGTCCGAGTAAACCTGTTCACGATCAATATTTTTATCGCGGGCAATTCCGTCCACGATTCGCATGAGTTCCGGATTCGGCATATTCAGTTGTCCTCTCTCTATTTAGTTGTCAGTTGTCAGTTGTCAGTTTGCAGTTACTGACAACTGCCAACTGAAAACCGACAACTATTCAAATAAAAAAGCCACCCATAATTGGGCGGCCCACAGTTTCGACACTGAACCTGTAGATAAACACCTAACCCCTCATCCAAAGCTCCTTTGGATAGGGGTGGCGGCCGCGAAGAGATTGTGCCCATGCTTATGCAAGTGCATGGGCAGGCTCTTTTGCAAGGCTCAGGTTCATCCCGGTCACTCCGGGTTCGAAAAAGTGGACCTTCCGCAGATCGACGTACACCGTCGCCTGCGCGTTCATCTGAAGGCCCTGTTGCGCCTCAACACGTCCGACCACATGGTCGTGCAGTGAGGTGCTCATGTAAACATCCATGTCATTACCCAACGGTTCGATGACATTCAATTGTACCTTAATCGGGCAACAATCGCCCTCTCCACCCGTCGGCTGAAGGTGGAAGTGCTCCGGACGCATGCCCAGAACCAGGTGTTTGCCGACCAAACCATTCAATTTCTGGGCCAAATGCGACGGAACCGGGAGGCGGAAGCCTTTGCCCGGCAGCGTCAATTCACCGATCATCACCACCGGCTCATCGGAAACCGTCTTGTCGCCGTTGCCGGCGGAGACGGCCGTTCCCGTGCCGTCCGCGACGCGGGCGTTTTCGAGTTTGCCTTCCTCGAAAACCAGCTGGCCATCCATCATCTTCAGCGCACCGTCGAAGAAATTCATCGGCGGCATGCCAATGAAACCGGCCACGAACCGGTTCGTGGGGTGATTATAGGTCACCAGCGGCGTATCCGCCTGCTGAATCAAACCGTCTTTCATCACCACGATCCGATCGCCGAGCGTCATCGCCTCTTCCTGATCGTGCGTGACGTAAATCGTCGTGGTCTTGAGTCGCTGATGCAGTCGCTTCAGCTCCGCGCGGGTTGTCACGCGCAACTTCGCATCGAGATTCGACAGCGGCTCGTCAAACAAAAACGCCGCCGGCTCTCGCACGATCGCGCGCCCGACGGCCACTCGCTGCCGCTGACCACCCGAAAGCGCCTTCGGCTTGCGCTCCAGCAGATGCTCAATATCCAGAATCTTCGCCGCCTCGGAGACTCTTTGCTGAATTTCCTTCTTGGGCATTCCGCGAAGCTTGAGCCCAAACGCCATGTTCTTGTAAACCGACATGTGGGGATAGAGCGCGTAGTTCTGAAAAACCATCGCGATATCCCGATCCTTCGGCGGAACGTCGTTCACCACCCGTTCGCCAATCCGAATCGTCCCCGCCGTAATCTCTTCCAAGCCCGCCACCATGCGCAGCGTGGTCGATTTGCCACATCCCGACGGCCCGACGAGCACGACGAATTCCTGATCCTTGATACCCAGATCAATAGAATCGACGGCCTTCACGCCACCGGGGTAGATCTTGGAAACTTTATCGAGAACGACTTGGGCCATAAAAAACCGAGCCTCACGTCAGAGATCGAGTGAGGCCCGGCATTATACGGTAAGCCCGGGTACGGTCAAACTTACCGAGCGTTTCCGCAGACTCAGCCTTTGATGCAATCTTGCGCGATGCAGACGGCAATATCGGCTGCGGCCGCACCGGCACGGCCCGCGACGCAGGCCACGAAGCCGGGAACGCCCCCGGCCATAGCAGGCAGACACGTGATCAGGATGGGCAACAGCTTCAGTCCGCCGCATTTGAGGATGCAGAGGAAGTCGATGCCATGACCGGCGACGCTTGTTGCAGGTGCAAGCTGAAGCCCGGACGCCATTACTCCATTCGCAGTCGGCAAAACAGTTCCCAGGTTGTAAATCCATTCGTGCTCGAACGCGATCGGCTCCCGCACCGTCAGTTTCACCCGAATCTGTTTCTGTCCGAGGTCCAAGGTGAATAGCAATTCCAAATCGAACGGAATGCCGCCGATCGAGCCTTGCAATGGAACCTTCACCTCATTGCCGGCAACCGCCGCAGAGGTGATCAGCTGTCCACCGCCGGGCATCACGTGCAACTGCGTGTGAACGGCGCCAGCGCCCGCGGCCGCGGCAACGCGCTGCTGATGCGGCGCGACCTGCGCCAGATCAATCGTCGTAATCGAAGACGGCAACGCCCCGCCCATCGCGTTGCAACCCATCAGCTTGCACAACAGGCAAAGGACATCGTGGGCATTACCGATCCCCGCCGGAAGTGAAGCAGCGGACATGCACATAAAAGCTCCCTGCCGTGGCGAGAAGAATTCACCCACCGTCAGCCGCCACGCGCGCCGCCGATGGGTGCTTGGAACACGTTTCAATCTCGCCCGGGACGGTACTGAGCCCACGACGCCGAACAATTCACCTAAACAGGTGATGGGCCATTGCTCTGCCTACGGAACGCACAATGGAACGTAATCCGTTTCTTTCAGAAACAAGTCCTCCGGCGCTCGTGATTGGATGAGCGCCAACCACTTTTTGGCGCGAGCGAGGCACTCCAGGCATATGGAGCGGTCCTCGATCACGTTGTGCGGATCGAATCCGCACACGATGTAAACGTATCGCTGGCGGAACCACGAAATGTCCCAGGGCATGCCTTCCAACTCGCCGACGAACGGCGAGAGGACGTGGATCTTCACATGGCGATGATCGGCCTCCGCCTGCAGGTACCGGTTGACCGCCGTACCGGGTCTCGGTGGATCGAAACTCTGCTCGGCCAGCTTGGGGCACAAAGGAACCAACATGCGGGTGCAACCAAGCGGACCGAAGAAAATGAGAACCGCAATAAACCAGATGACGCGTGACATGTTCGAGTCGCTCGTTGTGTTACCGCGGACTAAATGCAGCTGCTTTCGGACCGGGAAGAGAAATGGGAACGAAATCCGCGCCCGGGATCCTGGTTTCTTTCACCGCGAGGCCCACAAATCGCAGCGTATCCGGAGCGTCCATCACGGTGAGGTCGGTTTGGCTCTTGTCGAACTTGTGTTCCGTGACGTGCGATCCATAGGTGCTGCTCCCGCCGAAGTTGATACCGAAAACGCTGAATCCCCGCCCACTGACGCATTGAAATTGTGGTCGTAGTCGTAGGTCCAGTTCTGGGATGACGTGAAGACTGTCTTGAATCCGCGGACCAGGATCAGCGCCGTTGGGTAGTACCGCAGACCCATTCGCGCCAAAGAATTCCGAGAAGTCGCGCGCATTCTCGCGCACGCGTGTGTGCTGAAAGAGAACCGGTTGAAACCACTTCGGCCAGATAATGTTCACTCGAAACGCGGCTTCGGAGCTGAGCGTGATGCCCGTCGCGTGACTGAATTCCTCGCTGACCTTCGTCGCCTCGGAGGCGTTCGCCCTCACCTTCAGGAACCAGTAACCCGCGCTGCCGGAGGCGCTCCAGTCCGTCGCGATCGAATTAGAGTTTCCGGTGTTCTTGTCGAAGACCGCGTTCAGAGAGCCTTGCTTCGCCGTCTTCAGAGTGGTGAGCGATTGGTTCCACGTGACCGCGCGCCGGTCGTCGAACAGCGCGGTCGAACCAAGATCCATTCGCGCGAGATCTTCGAGCGTAAACTTCCGGCCGTAGACATAGTCCGGGTACATCGGATAGCGAAGCCGCATCCCCGGGTTCTCGAAATCGGCTTCAGCGGTAACAACGTCCTTGTCTTCCGGCTTCGCATATTCCCGATTCAGGATGGTTCGCCGCTTGAACTCCAGAGATTGACGTTCCGCCGTCAGCTGCTCGATCTCGTTGATGTGGCCGTAGCGGCTGCTCCATTGAAAATATGCGAGTGAATCGCCAACCGGAATGCCGCGGACTTCACAAATTTCCTTCCACTCCTGCACATCAAGCTTGAAGTATTCCCCCTGGCGCTTCCTGATGTCTTCAATGTTGAGATCCAGGGACGCAATGGTCTTCTGATCGTCCGCGGTGAGTTCCGTCTGGACGATAAAGCCACGCAACTTCTGAAGGAACCGGCCGTAGACGCTCGCAAGCGTCGCGGCCGAAGTAACGATTTCGCCGCCAACGGGCTGCGGCTCGATCGCTGCATCCGACCGAACCAGCATGGTGTAATAGGAAAAGAATTCGTACTGGTCCTGATTGATGTCGAGCGGATCGGCGACGAGCTTGAGCTGCAAGAACTCTTCCGCCTGCAAACTTCCTACGTTCGTCTTGAGCAGGTCATAATAGTTGTCGAGCGAAATCTTGATCGCTTGACCGAAGGGGATTTCCCGTACCTCATCTGCCATAACAACCTCCACGAGAGTTTGCCGTGTGCCTTGATAGCTGGCAGGAACCTATCGAAGTGCGCGCACGTGGAGCAATTCACCTGAACAGGTGAGGAATGAGACACTTCAGAGAGCAACGCGGATTTTCACCGATGAATTCGATCTGTGTTCATCTGCGCTTGTTCATGGATGAATCGTCTTCTGCATCGCGCCAACAACTCGGGCGTGCGTGTCCGCCAGCGAGGCCTGAAGCTTCAATCCCGCGGCGCGGGCGTGACCCCCGCCGCCGAATTGTTGGGCGAACTTCGCGACGTCGATCTGGCCTTTGCTTCGCAGGCTGACGCGGACGGGGCCGCTGTCGAGCGGCTCGGTGAAGAGCAATGCGACTTCGACGGTGCGGATCTGGAGGGGAACGTTGATCAGGTTTTCGGTGTCCGGGACGCTGGCCTTCGTGTCCAGGAAATCCTGCTTGCGGATGGTCATGACGGCGAGTTGGCCGTCCGCCAATAGCTCGAGCGATTGCATGGCCCTTGCCTGCAACGCGACGCGCTCGGCGCGCTCGTTTTGGTAAAGGAGTTGGTAGAGGTGGTCGGTATCGACACCGGCTTCCATGAGCGTGGCGGCGAGGCGCAGCGTGAAGGGTCGCGTGTTGCTGAATTGAAACCAGCCAGTATCGGAGACGAGCGCGACATACAGCGCCATGGCCATCTTCGAATCGATCGGAATGTTCCACAATTCGATCAGCTCCGCCGCGATTTCCCCCGCGGCCGCGGCTTCCGTGATCACCAGCTTGTGATCCGCCCAATCCTCCTGCGTGAGATGATGATCGAGCACAAGCTTCGGCACGTTCCAGTTGGCGATGCGTTCCTGCACACCCGGCAGCTGTGACCAGGTGCCCGTATCTGCAACCAGGAAGCAGTCAAAGTTCGCAAAGGGAAAATGCTCCGGCCAACCCTTCTCGACATCGTGATGCACGAGGCCCGCTTCTTCGAACACAAACTTATACTTCGTCGGCAGATGACTCAGCAGCAGGACTTCGGCTTCGATCCCCTTCTTCTTCATCGCCAGCACCAGGGCGGCGCAAGTGCCCAGCGCGTCGCCATCGGGACGAACATGTGTCGTAACGAGCACGCGCTTACAGTGGGAGAGCACATCGATGAACTGCTGATACTGGTCGGTCATTGGGGCATCGTAGCAAAGAGCGAATTGAAACCACAGATGAACACAGATAAAGGAGTGAACCACGAATAAACACGAATGGACACGAATGAAGACAGGTGCTTTTTCTCATTCGTGCAGATTCGTGTCCATTCGTGGTAAAAGTTTTTCTTCCTATCTGTGTTCATCGGTGTTCATCTGTGGTTCCAATCTCTGCGTTACTGGCGGGCGACGGTTTCTTCGAGATCGCGGACGAGTTGACGTTTGAGCGGCTCGACACCGTTGTATTTCCACTGATCGCGGAGCCAATCGAGGAGCTCGACGCGTATCGTTCGACCGTAGAGATCACCACTAAAGCCGATCAGATGCGCTTCGACGCTGCGTTGGCGATCGTGAAAGGTTGGATTGGTACCGATGCTCACCGCGGCGGCGTAGGACTTGCCGTCGATCGCGCACCGGCCGGCGTACACACCATCCGCGGGGATCAGCACATCTTCGCACTGCAGATTCGCCGTAGGTACGCCGATCGTCCGCCCGCGATGATTGCCGTGGATTACTTCGCCGGTGAGCGCGTACGGTCGGCCCAGGCAAATCGAAGCATCGCGCACCCTTCCATAGGCGACGAGCCATCGGATCAGCGAACTGCTCACGTCCACCACACTCATGTCCGGCAGCGTCACCGTCACCGAATCCACCAGCCTCAGCTCAATTGGTGTTCCGACACTCCACTCCTTCAATCGCTCGATGCTTCCGCGGCGGTTTTTGCCGAAGTTGAACGTCCCGCCTTCGACGAGCGCGATCGGCTTCACCTCGTCGCGTAAAATCGCCCAGAACGTTTCCGCCTCGAGGTCAAGCACTTCGCGTGTGGGCGGAAGGATCACGTAATCGTCCACCCCGAGCCATTGCAGCATCGCCTGCTTCTCGACCGGTGTGGTCAACCGAGGCGGAGCAAGTTGCGGGCGAAGCACGGTAAGCGGATGCGGCTCGAAGGTGACGACCGCCAGGCAGCTTCCCGGATGCGCATCGCGGAGCGTGCGCGCCGCCTCGAGAATCTTCTGATGCCCCAGATGCAATCCGTCGAAATTGCCGATCGACAGCACCGATCCCGGCCGAAGCTTCCGCAGTCCGTCGATCCCGTTCCAAATCTCCATAGCGTTCTCTGCGGGGAACGTACTATGATCTTCGCGAACATCAACAAAGGAGGCTCGATGAAACATGTACTAACCGCGGCAGTGCTGTGCCTGCTGGTGACCCTCTCGGTCCGAGCAGCGGTGCAGCTTCAGGAAGTCGATTACAAGGTGGGATCGAAATCGTTCAAAGGCTTTCTCGCTTACGATGACGCGCAGCAAGGTCAAAAGCCCGGCGTGCTCGTCATCCCGGAATGGTGGGGAATGACGGAGTATCCGAAGAACCGCGCGAAACAATTGGCGGAGCTTGGCTACGTCGCGTTTGCGGTCGACATGTACGGCGACGGCAAAGCGACCGACGATCCGAAAGAGGCGGGCAAGTTGTCGAGCGAGGTGAAAAAGAATCCGGAGTTCGCGCGCGACCGCCTGCAGGCCGGTCTTGATCAGATCAAGAAGAGCGGCAAGGTCGATGATGACAACATCGCCGCCATCGGCTACTGCTTCGGCGGAGGGATGGCGCTGAACATGGCGCGCTGGAATATGCCGGTGAAAGGCGTCGTCAGCTTCCACGGCGACTTGAGCAACGACAAGAAGAAAGAGGAATCGATCAAGGCAAAGATCCTCGTCGCGACGGGCGACGCCGATGCATTCGTTCCGCCCGAGCAGGTGAAATCATTCGAAGATGAAATGAAATCCGCCGGCGCGGATTACAAGGTGTTGCACTATCCCGATGCGCATCACGCCTTCACAAATCCCAAGGCGGACGAGCACCACATCGACAACATCAAGTACAACGAAAAGGCCGACAAGGAATCGTGGCAGGCGATGAAGGACTTCCTCGCTGACCTCTTCCCGCAGAAATGAAGCAACCCGGGAGGGCGAGGCTCCTGCCGAGCCGTTTTGCGAATCACGCAGGGCGGCTCGGCGGGAGCCTCGCCCTCCCATTTTGCACTCAGTGATTCCCCGAATCGCCCGAAATTACCGAATCAAACTCAACTTCTTCGCGGACGCGGTCCGATAAGGATCTGTCGCCCGGTTGTTTCCGGGCAGGATCTATTCTGCGCAAAGGAGTGTTGCATGTTCAGGACGAACTGGAAGAAATTTGTCGGCATCGCGATCGTGTCGGCCGCGCTGGTGCCCGGAGTCGGCTTCGCGATGGGCGCTCATCAGATCATGATGAACGCGACCAAATCGAATGACGCCAAGACCTCAACCATCGACAAGAAGAACGACAAGAAGAAGCTGACGCACGTCGTCACACCTTCGAAGAAGCTCGTGCATCACACGACGCCGTCGAAGAAGCTCGTGGCGCGCACGCACACGACGAGCAAGCTGACGAGCAAGAAAGTCGCTCCGACGAAGCTCACGACCAAGAAGGTCTCTGCAACGAAGCTGACGACCAAGTCGAACAAGATGACCAAGCTCACGAAGAAGCCCACGGTCACCCGGACCAAGCTCACGAGCAAGACCACAACGCATCAGCCCACGAAGCTGACGACGCACAAGAAGCTCGCGCTCAAGAAGAACGTCAAGCCGATCAACACCTAGACCGCTCCGAACGAAATTCAGTTTCACCAAGCCCACGGCTTAAGCCGTGGGCCTCTTTTTGCGCAGCTGAAACTGAAGAATCACTTCTGAGGAGGAGGAAGCTTCTCAACAAACTCAGCAAGCTGCTGAGCGCTCGGACTGATTGCCGTACGAACGTAATACCCACTTGTGCCGCAACCCGTGCAGAGGCTTTCTTCGAGCGACATCCCCAGCATGCGCCCCAGGCAGAACCCAGCGTTGAAATGATCCCCCGCCCCCGTGCTGATCTTCGGCTCATTCACAAACGGACCGGCGAATGTCGCACTCAACCCATCGTTCGTCGCCGCGGCGGCGCCACGTCGGGGATGCACGACGACACACGCCAGATCCAGTTTCTTCCGAATCGCGCTGGCGGTCTCTTCGATCGCCAATCCAGCCCCCACCGCATCGTCCGGCACACGAATATCATGCACGCGAGCGACCTGCGTCGACTCCTTCAAATTCAATCCAAGGATGACATCCATCTGGCGCTGAATCTTCGTCAGCAGCTTCATCGCCGCCCGCAGATCCTCCGGCGTGCGCTTCTCCGGGTCACACAAGTCCGCAAAGAAATATCGTTTGCCCTTTGGCAGATTTGAGAATACTTCGTCCGACAGCTTCTCCCAGATCTCGCTCAGGTACGGCAGCATCGTCCAGTTCACCATGCCGACGAGCGTCGCGCTGGAAATCGCGCTCTTTAGCGTGTCGAGCCCCACGCGCAGCAAGAGGTTCTGCCAGTTCACATCGCGCAAGCTCCCATGCTTGCCAAGCATCAATTTTCCGTCGTCGAACTCGAGCGCATCGGTATGCCCGGGATCCGCGACGCTGATCACGTGCTCGGAACGCTGCGCGAATTGGGCGAACACCGGATGAATTTCCGGAAAGCCCAGACACCCCATATACGTCACGCCCACCCCCGCGGCCGCGAGGGCGTTCGCCATGATCGGGCCGTTGCCCCCGAGCTTTCTCTGCTTCACAACCAGCTCGAAGTTGTTGCTCTGCCCCGCCGACGCGATGACCTTTTTCCCGAACGCATCGATCGTCTTGATCGGCTCGAACTTCTCGCTGCTCAGCCGCTTGTCCACGACGGCGACGATCTCATCGACAAACCCATCGAGCCCCACCGTCGCCTTGATCGACTTGAGCGACCCCGCGCTGGCCTGCAGCTTCTTCGAGGCAGACAAACAAATCTCTTCGCGCGTGTGCGGCATTTGCGTCTTCTCCAACCCGCACAGCCGAGGGCGGCTGTGCCACAAACATGTGACATGCCATTAAAAGTTGCACAGCCACTCTCAACTGTGTTTCCGTCTATCGTACCGAAGCAGGAGAACCATGTGGCACAGCCGCCCTCGGCTGTGCTTGGTTATGGTACCGCGCCTTCAGTCCACTCGCGCCATATCCAGCGATACTCATCCACTGATTTCACGAGATTCTGTCGAACGGGATTCTCGCAGATGTACTCCGCTTTCAATCGCAGATTTTCATCGCACCGAAGGACATGATCGAACGATTCGTCCTGCCAGACATGACCTTTTCGCTTCAGCAACCGATTTACCGTGTGCGCTGATGCTCCCTTGACCCCGTTCATAATCTCCGCGAGTCCAAACGTCGCGCCGGTTGTGTCATTCATCCGCGTAAACAACAGGTGCGAATGATCCGGCATCACAATTGCCGCGTGCATCCAGAGCTTCGTGCCGTGATCATGAAGACAGTGGCGCAAGACGTGATCGCGAACTTCTTCGGGAAGGATCCAGCGTTCGTAAGTGCAGAACGTGACGAAGATCGGACGATCGACGCCTTGGATGTGCGGAAGGTTTCGTTCGTACGTCTGCTTGGCGGGTTTCGCGCCCATAGATCGTTCGAGCGAAGCACAGCCGAGGGCGTCTGTGCTACACGTGGTTTGGCAAATCACATGTGGGACAGTCCCGGCGCGCCGGGACTGTGCGCTTTTTATTACGGACTCACCGCAGGTGTCGCGCTGTTGTTTGTGTTCGCGTTGTTCGACGTGTTCTTGTTCGGTACTTCCGCGGTGCGCTGGCTTTGCGATTGCTGCGAGGCGGATTCGGGGACGGCGGGCATTGCGTTGTAGCTCGGCTCGATCATGGCGCCGGGGTATGAAATCCCGCCCTGCCAATGTGTAAACATCTGATACGGCGCCATCAAGATGTTCGCCATCGAAATGGGCGTTTCCGTGAGGGCGTTCGCGTTGTATGGCAAACCACTTTTCGGCTCGATCGTTTCCCATGTCGAACCCGCCACCACCGCACCGTTCGGATACATCGCCTCGGTCTTCGGGAAATCGCGCTTCTGCGTCGCTTCGTCAATCACCAGCGGCGCGTCGCTCATCGGCTCGGTCGTGCGCTGCTGGCGCATCTGGCAACCGACCATTCCGAACGAGCACGCGGCGAGTGAAACACAAATCATCGGCAGATGAGAACGCATGGAAACCCTCGTTTATGGATTGAACACCGAATCCAGATCGCGCTTCATGGCGTTGTGATCGTATTCATTGATCTTTCCGCCGCTGATGTCAATCGGATCCGTGTCGGCCTTCATGCCCATCGGATCCTTCAGCGCTGCGTCGCTTCGATCGGATAGCGACGGCTGGGTCGTCGGTTCCTTTTTATCGACGCAACCCAGCGCCAGCCCGCAAAAAGCGATGGCGATCAGCAGGGGCCGATAAGTGTTGAGTTGCTTCGTCATGATGCGACCTCGAAAGACGCACGCATTGGCATCCCCGGTGGCACAGACATTCTTGTCTGTGATGCGGCGATGTACTCATCGACGCATATCGGTCACGGAGTACCGCGCCCGATCACAGACACGAATGTCTGTGCCACCCACACGGGTGCTTCTCAAAGACGACCCTCGCCCGCTCTTCTTTACGTAATTACGTATTTACGTATTTCTGTCCGCCTTCACCGCTTCGCCTCTTCCGCATACTCCACCGTGTAATTCGGCGATTCGCGCGTGATCGTAATATCGTGCGGATGACTCTCCGCCATGCTCGCGGCGCTCACGCGGCAGAACTTCGAATTCTTTCGCAGCTCTTCGATGTTGCGCGTTCCGCAATACCCCATCCCCGCTCGCACGCCACCAACCAGTTGATACACGAAATCGCCCAGCGGCCCGCGATACGGCACGCGCCCTTCCACGCCTTCCGGCACCAACTTGCTCGTGCTCTTCACGTCCGCCTGTCCATATCGGTCTTTCGACCCCTGGACCATCGCTCCCATGCTACCCATCCCCCGATACGTTTTGTAGCGCCGACCTTGATGAATCACCATCTCTCCCGGCGATTCATCCAGCCCCGCGAACAATGATCCCATCATGACCGCATGCGCCCCCGCCGCGATCGCTTTCGTGATATCGCCGCTGTGCCGAATCCCGCCGTCCGCAATCACCGGCACGCCCGCACTTTCCGCCACGCTCACTGCGTTCATCACCGCACTGATCTGCGGAACGCCGACCCCGCTAATGATCCGCGTCGTGCAAATCGCCCCCGGGCCGATCCCGACCTTCACCCCATCGACACCCGCATCGATCAAATCCTTCGCCGCGTCCGCCGTCGCGATGTTCCCCGCGATCAGCTGAATGTCCCACTGCTTCTTAATCTCCTTCACCGTCTCGATCACATTCTGACTATGCCCATGAGCCGTATCGACGATGATCAAATCCACATCCGCCTTGATCAGCGCCTCAACGCGAGCAAAGTCTTTCACGCCCGTCGCCGCCCCCACTCTCAATCTCCCGCGCCGATCCTTCGACGCATTGGGAAACTGATGCAGCTTGTCGATATCGCGCATCGTGATCAGGCCCTTCAGCCGATTCTCCTGATCGACGAGCAATAGCTTTTCAACCTTCGCGTGATACAAGAGCCGCTCCGCCTCATCGAGCGTCGTCGTCTCCGGCGCGGTCACGAGATTCTCCTTCGTCATCACATCGCCAATCCGCCGATTGTCATCCTCCTGAAACTTCAAATCCCGCCGCGTCATGATCCCCACAAGTCGCGGCGAATGTCCGTTCGTCTTCGACCGCGCGTTCTCCCCCGACTGACCGTCCGCGTCGACAATCGGAATCCCCGAAACGTTGTATTCCCGCATAATCCGCCGAGCCTGCGCGATCGTCGCGCTCGGCGGAAGCGTGATCGGATCGACAATCACCCCATTCTCGCTTCTCTTAACCTTCTCCACCTCGCGCGCCTGATTCTCCACAGAAAGATTCTTATGAATGACCCCAATCCCGCCCTCCTGCGCCAGCGCAATCGCCAGCGCCGATTCGGTCACGGTATCCATCGGCGCACTCATGAGCGGGATATTGACTTCAATCTTCCGCGTAACCCGAGTCCGGGTATCCGCATCACCAGGCGTGAAATCGCTACGGGCAGGAATCAGCAGCACATCATCGAACGTGATGGCGTCGTGCAGAATCTTGGGGTGTTCCATGTGACAGTGTTATGTCACGAACGGCGTGGTGTCAATATCACTCAGAAAGCAGTGCTTGAAACCGCAGATGAACGCGGATGAACGCAGATCGCGGAGAGTTTTGTCCACGAAGGACACGAAGAGTCACGAATCAAGAACTAAATTCGGAACTGATGTACTTTCAATCAGAGACCTGAAACGTGGCGGATGAAGTGAGCACCGCAATCACGCATATCGTCAGAGCTGCGATCAGAACCGCGAGCGCAAACCAAGCGACGATTGTTTTCCAACCAAGCTTGCGCGGCGTACGGTATGAAACTAGCACGTGCTTCATTGATCCGCTCTCTTTGTGCAGTGGGATTATCTACGAAGGACACGAAGGGCCACAAGGCAGAACGCGATTTCGTGTTCATTCGTGTCCTTCGTGGACAAAACTCTTCTCCCCATCTGCGTTCATCTGCGTTGATCCGCGGCTCCTCCCGAGACGAAGGCTCGACAGTGCTCCCTTTCCTGTTCAGCGCGAAAGTAATTCACTTACGCTTCCAGGCCCGAGCGATAGAATCGCGATTCGTGAAACAGGATCACGACACGCTTCTTCCGTGGCAATAGACCCTCCTCGCACTTCTCTGGGTGGGAATGTTTTTGGATGCCGCGGCGCTTTGGTTCGCGTTCTCGAAATCGGGTGGACCGGCCGAGGTGCGTGCGCAAGTTCGCCCCTTCGCGGTTGGGTACTTGATCGCGACGGTTGTTCTCACGCCGATGCTGATCGCATCGGGACGGGCAAACGCCGCATTCGCCGCGGAGCGAACGGGGTTCGGCGGCCCCAGAGCAACCTATCTCTTCATCGGTTGCATCTGCCTCTTCGCCGCCGTCGTGATGAGTGCGGGTTTGGGGACGGGTGTGTTGACGTCTCTCGGATGGGCGCCGTGGAAGATGGTTGGGTTCCTGTTTTTCATCGGAATCACCAACATTGTGATGTGGAAGCGCTCCGATTGATGGCCCCACATGATACAGCCGCGTCCGGCATCAGAAGACGACGGAATGACCACGAGCAATCCCGAGCGGCTGTTTGACAACGTGCTCTCGCGGGCGATTGCGGAGGTGCGCGCTCGCGGCATCGACGTGTTCACGTTCGCCTTCCACGATCACGAGTCGGCCGCGGTCTCCGTGTGCGTCGACACGGCGGCCAGCTCCGCCCGATTGGTTCGCTCTCAAAATGCTTTTACTCTGCGCCACTTCACGGATGCGGTGGCGAAAGGCGCTCTACGAAAGGCGGCGTTATTCAAAGCGAACGTCGGACGCAGCCTGGCGTTGGGCGATTTCGAAATGGTGAACGTAGCCCGTACCGATATCGAGGGGGTTCCGGTGACTGATGAGTTCTATCTTCAGATGATCCGCGCGGTGTGTGCGCGCGAGAGTGAGATCGTGTCGCTGACCAGCGACCTTTCGCGCCTTCTCTTCTGCGCATCGTCCGCCGAGTGGGAAGTCGGGTACATGTGGACAGCCAGCACTCAGTAGACCTCTCGTCGTTCGAGTGCGAGGATTGCTATGGCCCACATATCGCACACGAACGACGCTATAAGCCTCGTTTCGCCTGAAATTCCAAGAAGTGACGCGCCACTTTTGCTACGCGCGCCGGGACTTTTGGATGTTCTGGGACGGAGCGCATCAGATCAAGCAGCCGTCGCCGATGCTCGGGCTCGAGATTCGTGTTAAGGATTCGATTGACCATCCAGACGTTCAGTTCCACCGGCTGGCGACGGACGGAATCAGTGAGCAGCGGCTCAGACCATTCCCAGCCAAGCGATTCGATCGAATGCACCAGCGGGCCGGGCGTGCCAAGTTCTGCATCCGGATAACGCTCCATCAACGCAAACATCGCCGGCACGATGCGCTTCCGGTCTGGCAGTTCGTTGAGGCCCTCGGTGATCGAATATAAGCGAAGCGGATTGCCGTCGCCGGGCTCGGGTTCGAAGCTGGCGAGCGCGGCGATCATTTCATCGGCGGTCAAAGGCATAACTTCTATCCCTGCTGATCCTGCCGACATTGGACTATTTGGCATCTTCGACCGGCACAAGCACTTCGTGCCAGCTTTCAAGTGGCGCATCATCGGGCAGTAACCACGTGCGCTCTTCGCCTGAGTCGGTTCCGAAGTGGTAAATCGAACAACTATCGTATCGCGAATAGGACGACTGTTCGTAGATGATGATCTCGCCTGGAACGAGCCTAGTTTCGGCCGGCAATGCCGGCGCCGATTTAAGCGTTCGATAGCGCTTACCGGTTTGGAACGGACTCCCGCGCCATGTCGGACGATATGATTGCTCTGACACGATATCCTCGCAAACCCATCGCCGCTCAATCACACCGATTACACGAATGCACCACGCCGCATCCCGTGCATCTTGAGAAGATGATCTGGCAGCT
>JAICIO010000019.1 GCA_025924315.1 Phycisphaerae bacterium | reverse complement strand
GCCTCTCGGGCCTTTGGGCTTCTATTTTGGCTCGTTGGTGGGGTGCCCTCCTCCCAACGTTTAAATCCCCGGTGCTACACCGTTTCACGGGTTGGGCTTACGCCCACCCTACCAGACGAGCTCACCAGCCAAACCGCTCTTCCGCCCACGGATCGCCGTGCATGTGGTAGCCGTTTTGTTCCCAGAAGCCGGGCGCATCGGTCGCGCGCAGCTCAATTCCGCGGATCCATTTGGCGCTTTTCCATAAGTACAGTTGCGGGACGAGGCCGCGTAATGGCCAGCCGTGATCGGGCTCGATGTCTTTGCCTTCCCACTGGTACGCGAGGATGCAATCGTCGGCGATGAATTCGTCCAGCGGGACGTTCGTCGTGAAGCCTGCTTCGCTGTGGCACATGACAAAACGCGCGTTCGCCTTCGGCTTCGCGCGCTCGATGATCGCCTTCGTTGGCACGCCGGTGAACGTGTTGTTCAAGCGGCTCCAGTGCGTGACACAATGCATGTCGCACACGACATCGACCGCTGGCATTTTGCGGATCTCGTCGTACGTCAGCTCGTACTCGTTCTCGACGAGGCCGAAGATGCGCAAACTCCAGTTCGGCGAATACGGATCAACCTTCGGCACCGATCCATAATGCAACACGGGCCACTTCGCGGTGAGCTGCTGCCCCGGCGGCGTGCGCGCGAGCTTGTCGCCGCGCAACGTATCCGGCGAAACGACCGTCGGACGAGATGTATCGCTCATCATCGAAATGATACTTCATCAAGCTCGGCCGTTCACGGCTGGGCAATTGCCTGTTACCCTACGGCACAAACTGGAGACCAATCCCATGAGCGATATCACCCGTCGAAGTTTTCTCACTCGCACCGGAACCGGCATCGCCCTCGCAGGACTTGGCGCGACGATCCTTCAATCGACTTCTGCCCGGGCTGAAGACAAAGAGGGCGGGGGCGAGAAGAAATTCGGGTTCGCCTTCGTCGGCCTCGGCGGGTTTGCGACGAAGCAGCTCATGCCGAATATCGCCGCGTCGAAGCATTGTCGCATGGCCGCCCTCGTCAGCGGCCATCCCGATAAGGCGAAGAAGCTCGCCGAGCAATACGGCATCAATGAGAAGAGCATCTACAACTACGACAACTACGATTCGATCAAAGACAACCCGGATGTCGACGTGATTTACATCGTGCTGCCGAACAGCATGCACAAGGACTTCACCATCCGTGGATTCAAAGCGGGCAAGCACATCATGTGCGAGAAGCCGATGGCGGTTAGCAGCAAGGAATGCCAGGAGATGATCGACGCCGGCAAAGCCGCGGGGAAGAAGCTGCAGATCGGTTATCGCATGCAATACGAAGTGCATCAGCTCGAAGCGATCCGCATCCTGCGCGCGAAAGAGCTTGGCGAGCTGAAACAGATCACGACCGACATGGGCTTTCGGTTGATGGACCAATCCGCGTGGCGATTGCACAAGGACCTGTCCGGCGGTGGATCACTGATGGACATCGGCATCTACGGCCTGAACGCGTCGCGGTATCTCACCGGCGAAGAACCGACCGAAGTCGCCGCCACGATCTTTCAGCCGAAGAACGACCCGCGTTTCGCCACGGTGGAAGAAGGTTGCAATTGGCTGCTCAAATTCCCCAGCGGCGTGCTGTGCAGCAACACGACGAGCTACTCCTACGCCGGCCAGACCAAGTGGCGAGCGATCTGCACCGAAGGCTACATCGATTGCGACCCGGCCATCTCATACCAGGGCGTGAAGGCGCGCGTGAGCCACCACGGCAAAGATCAGCCGATGGACATCCCCGAGCTGAATCAGTTCGCGACGGAAATGGACGTTTTCGCGGACTGCATTATGAACAACAAAGAACCGCGGTCGTCGGGCGAGGAAGGCCTCAAGGACGTCCGGATCATGGAAGCGATCTACGAAGCCGCGAATACGGGGAAGACGATCAAGCTGACGTAATGGGTACTTTCAACTTGTATGATCGTGACACGGGCCTCCGGCCCGTGCGTACGGCGCAAGAGTAGATCCATTCTTCGACTCCAACGCCGCACGCACGGACCGGAGGTCCGTGTCACGCGAGGCGTTTAAAGTCGATCGTTGATCACTTGCTTCTCGATCGCGTGGATCGCTTTTGGTCGCTGCGCTGCAGGGAGATCGGGGGAATACTCGATGGGCTTTCCGGTGAGCTTTTCGAGAGCGGACTTCGCGGCGGCGCGGACGGCGCGGTCTTCGTTCTCCAGACAATCGAGCAGGAAGTACGGATCGGATTTCAGATTGTTGGACGATCGATAAAGCGTGTGATTGTCGATCGCGCGATCGAGACGGTCGCACTCTTCGGGAGATAGTCCAGTCCGATCGAGCCGCATGGCCGCGAGAATTCCGCCGGGGCCGAGCGCGTCGAGTGCACTGCTGGCGGCGTTGCGATCCTCCACCGAAGGCGATTCCATTTGCGATAAGAGCGCGTCGACCTTCTTCGTCATCTCCGGATCCGCTGGGATGTCGCTGAAGACTCGATACACGTCCCCCGCCTGCGGCGCGAAAAGATTTCGCCCCGCGATCGATGCGAGGAGCGGAGCAACGTACGCGCGAACCGCGGACGGCTTCTGGGCACGCAGCTCATCCATATCATTCGTGTGAATGCTGAAGAGCGGCGCCGCCTTCTGCGCGCCCAGCGGCTCAACGACCAGCGTCACGCCGCCCAGCTGCGTGTCGCGATAAATAAACGTCACTTGCAGCTCCCGCCCGTCGAGCTTGCCCGCGCCGATGAACGTATTTTCGCCCGGTGTGATGCGGACGAGCGCCGGATTGAGCTGATCGATCGGCATCCCGCGGTCGTAGGAAGCCCAGGCACTGAAATGATCGGACGGCACCTTCCGCTGGGTATCGACCCACACGCGCCCGGCGGTGCTGAGCGCCCAGATCGCGGGCGAGTTCTCGATCTCGACGATGACGCGGCGATCGCCGCGGACGAACGCCTTCGCGTCCGACGACGGCAGCGGATCGACGACCAGTTTTCCGTCGTGAAGGCTCAGGCGCAGAAGGTCGGACCATTTGAACGTGCGCGACGGCTGAACCCAAGTCCCCGCGAAGCGCCGCCAGCCGGGGCGGTAGTCGTTGCTGTTCTGGAGGCGCGCGGCATTGGACGGTGCCGGCTGGGCGATCAACGCGCCGGAAAAAGAGATGGTGAGCAAAGTGATGGATGCGACTAGAAGGCGCACGCGAACTCTCGTGAACGAAATAGGGCGAGGCAAGCCTCGCCCCTACCAAGTCACCCTACTGTGATTACTTTGTTTCAGCCGCCGCGCGGAGTTTCGCGATCGCGGTCATTTCGATCTGGCGGACGCGCTGCTTGGAGAGCCCCAGGCGCTGCCCGACCTCTTCGAACGTCGCGGGGGATTGATCGGTCAGGCCGAAACGGGCCAGCAGTACATTTCGCTCTCGCTCTTCGAGTTGCGAAAGCATCTCGCGCACTTCATCGCGCTGGCTGAGGCGATCGCTCGCGCCCTGCCCGCGAATGTCGGGGACGTCGGACAGGATTTCCATCCGTCGCGATTTGCTTCCGCCGCTGAGCATCAGTGGAACGCTGCGGGCGAACCCTTTCATCAGCGCCAACGTCGCATAAGTGCTGAAGCGATTGCCCTTGTGAATGTCGAAACTATCGACGGCGCGCATCAAGGTCATGTTGCCGTCGCTGATCAGTTCCATCAGCGAAAGGCCGGCCCGCATGTGCTTCCGGGCGACGCTGACGACAAGGCGCAAATTCGCGCGGACGATCTGGTTCTTGGTTTCCGTCGCCTCGGCTAAATGCGATTCCATCAAATCGAGATCGCGCGAGCGAGCGAATTCCGGCTCGAGGTCGCGGCGCGATTGCACAAACTGGAACTTGTGAAAGTTGAACTTGAGGAACAGCGCCCGCTCGCGCGGCGGCGACAGCAGCGGCGTGCGATAAAGGTCCTGCAGGTACGGCGGAAGATCGCGCGGAACCCGCACTTCTTCCGGTTTGCCGTTCACGGTCGTGAGATCTTCCTGCGACGCGATCGTGTCGATCGCGTTACGGGCGTCGGATTCGTGATATAGCGGATCGTCGATGTAGCGCACCTTGCGGCGGTTGAGCTTTTCAATCCGCTCTTCCATCACCACGCGATACACGGTGGACTTCGGTCGGCAGATGCGTTTGGAGAGTGATCCAATCGCCAGCCCACGCCGATAGGCGCGCAGGATGCGTTGGCGTTGCTCGCCGGAGATCGGAGCGGCCGCTTGCGCGAACACCGCGACCGACGGATTCTCCTGATCGTGCTTGCGGATGATGTGCTGGATCGTCAGCGGCGAGCGGTTCATGTGCCGCCCGATGCGCCGTGAGATTTCGTGTACGCAGCACTGGCAATAAACCGCGAGCCGCCGTGCGCGACGCAGAATCTCATCACGCTCACCTTCGCTCACCTGCGAGAAATTCGTCCCGCGGACGACTTGATCCTGGTGCGACGCGAAGAACCGCTCGACGCTGCTCAATAGAAAACCGACGCGGCGCTTCCCGTCGGCAAATAAGAATCGGCGCGCGGGCAATCCGCGGCGTCGCCAGCGCTGGATCGTCTTGCTCGTGACGTTGAACTTTTCCGTGACGTCATCAATCGTGAGAACGGGTTCCGCCAGCGAGCGCACCTGAATATCGAGCGAATCGCTGAGTTGTTCGATCAGCAAACCGAGGTCGTGCTGAAGGGCAAGGCCGGTGAGCAGCGCGGTATCGACGGTTTTGGGGTGGTAGCCGGTGATCCGGAACACAACGAAATCGACCGGATAGGCTTTGGCGGGATCAAGGTCGTGGAGGAGTTCCTCCGCGGCGGCGATTTGCGCAACACGGACGTCCTGCGGCGTGAACGTCATCTGCCGCGCCAGGTCCCCCATGCTGTCGATGCGGTACCTTGCCATAGAGGGAGTATCTTCCCGACCCAAAGATCGGTCAAGGTGAAAGTATTTCCGCACCAGAACCGTCTATTAACGCTACGATCGGGCTGTGGTTACGGTTTGACACGGTTTTTGGCCGAATCTACATTGCCCGATTCGTTTTCGACTCGTCCGAGGAAATTGCTTGCAGCAGATCGTTCCGATGAAACGTTGGCGGATCGGGCTGGTGATCGTCATCGTGCTGATCCTGGTCGCGGGCCATGCGAATGACGTGCTCACGCAGCGCGAGCATTGGCCGTTCAGCATGTATCCGATGTACGCCATCGCGCAGACGGAATACGAGATGAAGCTGATGAAGCTCGTCGGCGTGACCGACGAGAATCCGCCGCGCGAGATGGTTGTGGACGGCGGCGGGCGGTGGATGCGCGGAAGCTTGGGACGATTCGCCGAAGGCCCGACCGCCAATCCGAAAAAGCTGCACAAGGGGCTCGAAGAGTATCTTAAGATGTACGACAAGCGGGCGAGCGAGCCGGGCAGCGATATGATCCCGCTGAGGGCATTGCGGCTGTACGAATACAAATGGGATTTGCGGTCGGAGAAGCTGCAGAAACTCGCGGACGAAGGCATTCCGCTGGAGAAGATGCCCGCCGACCGGACGTTGCTCGGCGAACTGACCCGCGGCGCGACGTCGCAGCCTTCGACGGGGGTGAGCAATGCACGCTAACGCCCCTGCCGCCGCGATTGATTACGCGTCGCTACCAACGCAAGCCGGGTTCCTCCGTCGCCGATGGAATCGCATTCTCAATTTCTGGTTTGAGCCCACGCCCGCGTCGGGGCTTGGATTTTACCGCTTTCTTTTCTTCCTGCTGATCTTCGCGTTCCACTGCACGGACGATTCGCGCGTCTGGCACAACGTTCCGCCGGCGTTTTATCAGCCGATCTGGCTCTTCAAACAGCTGCATTGGAAATTGCTTCCCTCGCGCGAGCTGTTCGTGCTGGAAACGGTCTGGAAGATCGCGCTCTTCTTCGCGTGCATCGGATTCTTCACACGTCTCAGTGCGCTCGTCAGCTTTGGCCTCGGTCTTTACACGCTGGGCCTCGCAAACTGCTGGGGAAAAACCGGCCATGGCGACGCGATGATCATGCTGATTACCTGCATCTTCGCGATCGCGCGAAGCGGCGACGGGTGGTCGATTGATGCGCTCATCCGCGCCGCGCGACGTCGCGATACGCGTCCGCCGGACAGCGTGCTCAGCGGCGAATACACCTGGCCGATTCGGTGTGGCCAGCTCATCTTATCGCTCGTGTTCTTCAGCGCGGGATGCACGAAGCTCGCGCGATCAGGCATTGCGTGGGTCACCAGCGACAACATGGCCATTCTACTGTTGCAAAGTCACTTCTCGTCGGCGCCGCTCACGCGTTGGGGTCTTTACCTGTCGAGATATCCGCTGCTCTGCAAGATCATGGCCGGCGGATCGCTCGCGACGGAGTTGTCGTTTCCGCTGTCGCTGATCAGTAAATGGGCGCGACGAATCGTTGTGCCCGCGTGCTTCATGATGCAGATCGGCATCGGCATTTTCATGGGCGTGTACTTCACGCAGTTCATGGTGTGCTATCTGTTTTTCGTGCCATGGCCGAAGATCGGCGCGTGGATTCGGAGGCGAAGTCAGACGGCGGCGCTCGCAGATATCTTCTTCGATGGAACCTGCGGCCTGTGCCAAGGCACGGTCGCAATCGTGCGGCGGCTCGATCTGCTGAGCAAGGTCCGCTATCGCGATATCGCTCACGAATGGCCGGAGGTGAGCAAGACGTTTCCGATGCTCGATTATCAGCGCTGCATGGAAGACATGCACCTGATCGACCGTCGCGGGCAACTGTACGTTGGCTTCGACGCTTACCGTTATCTGGCTCGCATTTTGCCGGTCGGGTGGATCTTTCTCCCGATCCTTTACCTGCCCGGTGTGCGGGCGATCGGCATTAAGGTGTACGGTTTCATCGCGGCGCGACGATCGGGTATTGCCTGTGCGGTGCCCGTGAAAAATACGTAACGTCGCCCGTGAGAAACACAGATGCCGCCCGGCGCTTCGCTCTGGGACGGCCTTGAAGGCGCGCTCACGGCCGTCCCACAGCGCAGCGCCGGGCGGCATTTTCGCATATATCATTACCTATTTACGGATTTCCTCCGCCCGTTTGCCTCGCGTTCCAACCCTCGCTACACTCCCCCTCCCTATGAAAGCACAGCGGCGACATGCATTGCAGACGAACTCCCTGGCCCAATCCATGGAGAATCTGCCTGAATTCATGAAGCTGCATGGCAACAAAGTGCTGCTCGGCGTGATCTTCATCGCGCTGGTGATCGTGCTGATCCGCTACCGCGCATCGAGCGCAGAGCAGCGAACCGAAACGGTCGCGATGTCGCTCGGGAACGCGCGCAACGGCATTACCGAACTGCGGCGAGCCGATCCGATGAGCGCGCCGATGCAGGTGGCTTCGCAGCGCAAGCAGGTTCTGTCGGCCGCTCGCGATTCGATCCAAACCGTGCTCGACGAATCGACCGACAATTCGCTCAAAGCCCAGGCGCTCCTGGCCCGCGGGGACCTCTTCTGGGTGGCGGCGAACCTTCCCCCAATCCCGGGCGCGGCGACTCAACCGTCACTGCAGATGACGCAATCCAACGACGATCTGCTTAAACAATCTGAAGAATCGTACCAGCAGGTGATCAAGCAGTATCCAACCGAGCGCCCCGCCACCGCCGCCCAGTTCGGACTCGCCGCGATTCGTGAGAACCAAAAGCAGTTCGACGACGCCGAGAAAATCTACAACGGCATCATCTCGAGCAGCGCGGACCCGATGTTTAAGGACCTCGCCACATCGCGCCTGGCCCTGCTCGAAAAAGCCAAAACCCCCGTGTACATCGGCAGCACAGAAGTCAGGACCCCCACGCCGTTCCTCACAACCAAACCGTCCGCAACGACGACAGCCAAATCGATCGCGCCCGCCGCGCACCCGACGACAACGACCACCCCGCTGAAGAAATAATTAAATCTTGAACGTCATCGAGGCGAAGGGCGAATCACGGGGACTCAGTTGGTCGCGCGGGCACCCGAAGCAGCAAGCTCCCACTGCTTTGCGCGTTCCGCCATCGCATCGGCAAAGAGCGGCCAATCGTGAAGCGTGGCGGGGTCGAAATCGGCACCATTCGGCCAAACTAACGTATGCACTTCCGGATCAACCCGAACCTGATTGAAAACAGCCAGATCGCGCAGTGGCCCAAAAAGTTCACCGGCGAGCACAGGACGAAAGTTGATCACCTGTTCCGTCTCGTCATCGAATTGGACGCGCAGAATGTACGAGCCTTCAATTCGAAATGAACGGACGCGGTAAATTGGATGCGACATGTTCACACCTACTTCAGCGGATCGATCGGAAGAGGCGATCGTCCAGCTTGCAACAACTGCCAATCCGCTATGAGCTCCGCTTGATGAAGTTCCGCCCACGCCTCGACGAGCCGAAGTTGTGTGCGCGGAAGCGAACCAGCAATCAAGACGATTGGGTCCAATCCAATTACCGCAACATCATCCTGATAATACGCGTGGAAATGCGGAGGTGATGCTGCAGGCCCACTTCCATGTACATGCGGATGATAATGCCAAAAGCGGCTCAATTCCGGCACGATCTGATTATACACGAGCCCCAACGAACGCGTATCCCTATCCCCTGTTCTGAACCTCGCACGGAGTTGAATCAAAACGCCGCGATCGCCACAATGCGGTCTCGCATATTGAACACTTCGCCAAAGGGGCTTCATGAAAAACGGTCTTCTCTCTCGTCTGCTTGCAACGGTCATCGCTGCCCTGCTTCTCGCCTGGGCGATGGTTGCGTATTCGCAGAACAAGCTTGCCGCGATCGCTAGAAGCTCGCCGGATGCAATCGCCTCGCACTATCGCGACGTGTATTCGCACGGATATGTCTTTCACTTCATTTCCTTCGTCTTCGTCATGATTCCGATTCTGCTCCTGATCGAGGTGATCGCCGCGATCATCCGCAACCGCGTGATCGACGCGTAGCGGGCAACGGATCGTTCTATGACGGCGCGTTAGCATCGGTAGGGTCCGCTTCAGCGGACCGGTTATTCCTTCTGCGCATCCCACATCAATAACCGGTCCGCTGAAGCGGACCCTACAGCCACTCGTGCTTCATACGGTTCTTCTTCCTACAATTGACTTACGAATGTCCAGTGTGCCCGAACAAGATCAGCTCGCTGAAGAAGCGATTCAACCCGTCGAGGAAGAATCTGACGTTGAGCATTTTCATTGGCGGGTGACGAAGAATCTGACTCGCCGGATCGATCAGTATCTCGTCGATCGCGTCGGGTATCTCTCGCGCAATGGCGTGCAGCGGCTGATTGATAACGGCCTCGTCAAAGTGAACGGCCGCGTCATCAAGGCGAGCTATCGGCCACGCAATGGGGACGAAGTCGAGATGGTCGCCCCGCCGGAGCCGGTGAATGAAATCGTCCCGGAGCCGATCCCGCTCGACATCATTTACGAAGACGAATACTTCCTCGCGCTCAACAAGCAGGCGGATTTGATCGTGCATCCCGCGCGCGGGCGGTGGCACGGCACGCTGGTGAACGGCCTCGTGCATTACGGTAAGAAGTGGAGCACGATCAACGGCGAGTGGCGGCCGGGCATTCTGCATCGCCTCGATCGCAACACCACGGGCGTGATGCTCGTCGCCAAGGCGGATGAAGCGCATTGGCGGCTCGCGCGTCAGTTTGAAAATCGCACGATCCAGAAGACGTACATGGCGATCATTCACGGCGTGCCGGAACTGCTCGCCGACGTGATCGACATGCCCATCGGCAAGGATCGCTTCATCCGCGAAAAGCAGGCGGTGCGGAAGATCGAGAACGGCGGGAAAGCCGCGATCACGAAGTACGAGATTCAGGAGATTTTTGATTCGCCTCCCGGCATCACCCTCGACACCGGCGAGCACGCCGCCGATCGCAAGAACCCCGCCCCGCCGGGACGGTTCTCACTCGTGAAGCTCACGCCCAAGACCGGCCGCACGCACCAGCTCCGCGTGCACATGTCGCACAAGGGTTACCCGATGGTCGGCGACACGATGTACCACGGCCGCGTGGTGAACGCCGGCGATTTCCGCTTCGATCGCCAAGCCCTTCACGCCTACGAGATCACCTTCACGCATCCAGTCACGCTGCAACCGATGACGCTACAAGCGCCGCTTCCACCTGATTTCCAGAATCTGATGACGCTTCTGCGGAAGAACTGAAGCCCTCACGCTGTCGGCAGCGGCGGAAGGACGTCGATCACGTTGTCGATCTGCGCGACGAGGATCACCGGCGGCGTCAGCGCGTCTGTCGGTCCGACAATGGGCGGTGGAGTGGATGAATAGACGGTGACATGCGCGACGTAGCTGCCCGTTTTGGAGTACGTGTGATTGCCAGAGACGGCGAATCGCGGAACGAGACCGGCGGTGGGAAGCGCCAGGATCTTTCCCGATGACTGCGTGCCGTCGCCCCACGCGATCGTGGCGGTCATCGTTAAGCTCGAGAGGTTCGATGAGAAGAATCCGACGGTCGCCGTGAACGCGACCCCCGCGGTTTCTTCCAGCGTCACTCCTCCGGATGACGCGATTACATTCGCTTTACTCTGGAACGTGCCGATCAACCGCACGGGCAGCGCGGTTCCCGGCGGAGGGACCGCCGACACGGTCACCTTGATTGTGTCCGTGCCAACATTTGAATACGTGTGCGTCCCCAACACCGCGATCGAGCCGTCGCTTTGGTGCACGAACTGAGCCGCCGAGGTGGCGCTGCCGTCGCCCCAGTTAATGACGCCACGCAATGAGTATGCACCGGGCAGCGAACCAAGCCCTTTGATGGTTCCGATGACGGCGCGGAAGGATTGCGTCGCTTCCGCGTTGATCGTCGTGCCCTGCAGTGTCGTGGTCGTGGCCGTCAGCGACGAAGGCGAAGTGGATGATTTCGAAACGAGCTGACTCGTCGGCAACGCAACCGAGAGCAATCGACGCGATTCCAACGCTTCCACGAATGAGCCGCGCATCGTTCCTCCTCCGACATGATTCCAAGAACGGGAGTTGCCACAGCCTCAGGCGACGCGGCAATATTGTATCAGCGTCGATGAGTCGCGATACAAAAATCGGTGTCAGTGCATTCGCAGGGTCGTCATGGACCCGTCATGCAGGGCTAAGTCGTACGTTCGATGTATTGCGACCTATCCGACTGAAATCTCTCTCTCCATTCATCCAGCGGGTCGTATCGGTCGCAACCAATTCGAGACGCAGAAACCCAGGTAAGCCGTCGCGATTATGATTATCACAATAAACAGCGCGACAGCCCAAAACCAAGAGAAGATCATTTGTGGTCGGCGTCGCATGTTCGTGGTTTACAGTTTTACTTCGAGGATTCCTCGAACACATCCCGAAGTTCATCGTCAAAACGCAACATTCGTCCAGCATCGCCCATGGGTGTCGCCAATCTTCTGATAGGATGCGCCCGATGGCCGAAGCTTCGGACACACAATCGCTCGAAATCCTCGCCGAGAACGTACAGAAGTCCTTCAACGAAAAGCACGTCCTCAATGGGATCGATTTAAAGATCGAGCGCGGCGAGCTCGTCGCCATCGTGGGTGAATCCGGCGGCGGGAAGACCGTGCTGCTGCAGCACCTCATCGGGCGACTTCATCCCGATGAAGGCCGCGTGCTCGTCGCGGATCACGAAGTGCCCGGCGCGCCGCTGAAAGATCTCGCGACGCTCGATGAAGCGCAGATGGACGAGCTCCGTCGGCACTGGGCGATCGTCTTTCAGAAAAACGCGCTCTACACCGGAACGGTTTACGACAACATCGCGCTCGGCCTCGAGGAGATTAAAGGCTACGACGATGCTCGGATCGAGAAGAGCGTCCGCGATGCGGTCGAAGCGGTCGGGCTTGATCCCGATAATGTTCCGCAGCTGGAGCGCGAGGAGCTCTCCGGTGGGATGGCGAAACGCGTCGCGCTGGCGCGGGCGATCGCGCTCGACCCCGCCCTGATCTTTTACGATGAGCCAACCACCGGTCTCGACCCGGAACACGCCAGCCAGATTCAGCAGCTCATCCAGCGGGTGCATGATCGCAAGACGGACCTTGGCATGCCGCGAACCAGTGTGATCGTCACACACGACACGGGGCTGCTTTCGCGCCTTCAGCCCCGTGTGGTGATGCTGCACAGCGGAAAGGTCTTCTTTGACGGGCCGACGGAAAAATTCGCCCAATCCGCCTCGCCGATCATCCTGCCGTACCTTGAGCTCATGCCGATCCTGCACGGCCGGGACCGCAGCAGGTGAAATTCCCCACAAACCCCTTTCACAACGCAATGATCGGCCATTTGCGAAGAATTTGGCTCTTGCGGTAACCTTGTTCCCGCCACGGCGTATAATAAAATGCGTGCTCGCCCGTTTAGGTTAAAAGGATTGGATTCTCATGCTTCACGTGTTAGCCATCGGAATGCCCAGCGGCTTTGAATGGCTCGTCGTAGCCGCCATCGGTCTGCTCATCTTCGGCAAGCGCCTTCCGGAAGTCGGCAAGAGCCTCGGCAAGGGCATCGTCGAATTTAAGAAGGGCCTCAAGGGAATCGAAGACGAAGTTGAAGAGGCTTCGAATCAGACGAGCAGCACAACTCGTCCCCAGATCACCAGCACCAATACGACCGATCAGAGCGCCTACAAATTCGATCCGGAAACCGGCAAGCCGTTGCAGACGGCTCACAAGTTTGATCCGTACACCGGCAAACCCCTCGATCAGGCCAATGTCCCCGCGGAGCCCGCGGAGCACAACGCCTGACGGGCAAACCCAAATTGGGGAGGTCTACATGCGTCGCGTTACGTCGCTCGCCGTTGTCGCCCTCGTTCTAACGATCCTGGTTCCGGCGCTTCAAGCCGCCGCACCCGCCCCGACGCAAACGCCCGCGGCCGCGCCCGCAACGGGCGGTCCCGCGCCCACCAACAAAACCGCGCCCGAGGCCAACTTCTCTGGTGTAGCCCTCGGCGACGCGATCGACTACATCCGCGACGTCACCAACGCCAATATTCACGTCAACTGGAACGCGCTCGAAGCCGCCGGCGTCGGTAAAGACACCGTCGTCAACCTTCGCCTGCATTCCGTTCCACTGAAAACTATACTCCGCCTCATGCTCAACGAAGCCGGCGGCGGAACGGGCCTCACCTATTACGTCTCTGACGGCGTGATCGAAATCACCACGCAAGAGCTCGCCGACAAAGACCTCATCACGCGTGTCTATCCGATCGACGACCTGATCATGGATTTCCCCGATCCCGTCCCACCGGAGTTCAACATCCAGGCCACTGCCCAGACCAGCGGAAAAGGCGGCGGTGGTGGCGGCAGCGGCCAGGGAATCTTCTCGGGCAACAGCGCAAGCAACAACGTCCAAGCCGGCACGTCGTCCAAGGAACGCGCCGAAGACCTGATCAAGATCATCCAGGACAGCATTCAACCGCAGGTCTGGAAAGAAAACGGTGGCACCGCCACGATCCATTTCTGGAACGGTTCCCTGATCGTCACCGCCCCCCGCTCCGTCCACGAAGCCCTCGCGGGTTAAGCAGTGACCCGCGCGAATGCGAATGCCTTTGACGCGTCTATCGCGAATTGGCCGACGCCTCCGCGCGCCGTGCGCCGACGCTCCGATGGATGGAAATCGATTTGGAAACGACGCGTTATCGGCGCCTTGATCCTCGGGCTTGACGCGCTTTGGATTGGAATCTTCGCGCTTCCCACGGTGACCCGACATTTCGGAAAAGACGCCGTCGCGGAGGTGGTGAAAGTCGAGCCGACACCGGATGCTCGCCGCACCGCGCGATATTTGACGATCCGCCTGAGCGGCCCTCAGGCTCAATCGACCACTTATCGGCATGACTATCGGATCGAGACGACCGAGCCATCGATCGGCTCGACCGTTCCGGTCCGCGTGCTGACCCTCGGTTCATTCCGCGATGTCGAGTTTCTCCGAAACGGCGATAGTCCGGGCAGTTGGATCTGCTTCGGCAGCATGCTCACCGTCGCGAGCGCCTTCCTGATTCCGATTGGCATCGCGATGTTCGTGATGCCCATCTTCGAACGACGGCTGCTGCGAACGGGCTCCGTCGCTGTCGCAACCATCACCGCCAAAGAAGCGAATTTCAATCCGTATGGCGGAACGAACTATGTCGTCAATTATGATTTCTCCCTGCCCGACGGAACCGTTCAACATGATTACGAGCAGGTGCCGAAGACTCTCTACAATCGAATCAACAAAGGGGACTCGATGGTCGTGTTCTACCCGCCGCACAAGCCTCGCCGCTCGAGGTTGTATGACCACATGGGTCATGAGATCGTAACGAGCCTGAATTTAGATGAAGGGTGAAGCGGCTCCCCTGCGGCAAGCATCCGCGCGGAGTCCCGCGGCGAGTCATACCGGCGTCGTGATGCGGCCCGCGAGGTTCGCGACCGTTACCATCAGCTCTTTCGGATCGACGGGCTTGGCGAGGTGCATCTGGTATCCCGCCAGCATCGCACGCGTGCGATCCTCGAGCCGCGCAAACGCGGTCAGCGCGATCGCACGAACATTCCCGACGCCTCCGCCGAGCATGCGTACCCGGCGGATCAATTCGTAGCCGTCGACGTCCGGCATGCCGATATCGCTGATCAACACATCCGGCCGGACCCGCTCGACCAGCTCCAGCGCTTGCATCGCCGACGAAGCCGTTGCGACTTCCGCGTCGCAGCTTTTCAGCACTCGCATTAACAGATCGCGCGCGTCGGTCTCATCTTCCGCGACGACCACCCGAACCCCGCGGAGCGAAATCGACACGCTGGACGAATTCGACGCCAGCGCATTTCGAGGATGGACGCGCTCGAGCCCCTCACTCGCGGGACGAACGACGGTCACCGGCAGATTGACGACAAACGTTGATCCCTTTCCCTCGCCTTCGCTGCTCGCTCGCACCGATCCGCCGTGGATTTCGATGAGGTTCTTGACGATTGAAAGACCGAGCCCCAGTCCGCCGCTCTTTCGCGTACCGCTTGCATCGGATTGTCGAAACCGCTCGAAGGCATGCGAGACAAACTCGGCCGCCATTCCCTGCCCGTTGTCGATCACGCTCACTTCGACGTGCGAATTCACTCGCTCCATCACGACGCGAACGAATCCACCCTTGGGCGTGAACTTGATCGCATTGCTCAGCAGGTTCCAGAAGATTTGCTGCAATCGACCCGGATCGCCCGAAACCACCACGCCCGAATCGAGCACCTTCTGCAACCGTACGCCCTTCGCATCCGCCGCCGGACGCGCCGTTTCGATCGCCGCCTCAATGGCGTCGGCAAGCTCCACCTGCTGAACGTCGAGCCGCATCTTTCCCGAATCGATGCGTCCCATGTCGAGCAGATCGCTGACCAACTGGGTCTGAATGCGCGCATTTCGCTCGATCACGCGGAGACCTTCGCGCTGGTCTTCACTCAGCGACGGGTCGCGCTGGAGCATCTGCGTCCATCCGAGAATCGCATTCAGCGGCGTTCGCAGCTCATGGGAAATGAGCGTCAGGAATTCATCTTTCACCCGGCCCGCGCGCTCCGCCTGCTCGCGCGCGGCGCGTTCCGCCTCTGCGAGTTGCTCGGCCTTGTGCCGCGCCAGAAGCAGTTCGCGTTCGTAGGTGCGGCGATCGGTTGCGTCGAACAGCGTCATGCGCGTCAACGCCGGTCGCCCATCCGCTTCGCGCTTCTGCGACGCATTCACGATCACCGCAAGCGGATCTTTGCCCGGACGAAGCAAATCGAACGCAACTTCCTTCACCGCCCCCTGCATCTGCATCAGCGGCGCGAAATGGGTGTCGTGATAAATCTTGCCCGGAAGCGTCAGCAGGTCCTGAAATCGACGTCCCGAGGAAATCAGTTCATCGCGCGAATACCCTGTCCAATCCAGCACCGTCTGGTTCACCTGGACGATCGTGCCGTCCGCAAGTGTCGAAAGGTACCCGCACGGCGCATGTTCGAACTGCTCTTCGATTGTCTCGCGAAGCAGTTTTGTCACGATCTCGCCGTCCATCGAACATCACCCTCTTACGTCGCGAGAAACGCTTTCATTTCCGCGACCGTTTCTTCCGGCGCGCTGAGATTTGGACAGTGTCCAGTCGCTTTCATCAGGATTAGTTTACTGTTTCGAAGGTTCTGGTGAACAAATTCCCCCACCGACTGCGGCGCGATCACATCCTGTGAGCATTGCAACACAAGCGACGGAATACTCACGCGCGAAAGATCCTCACGGTTGTCAGAAAGAAACGTCACGCGCGCGAAATGTTTCGCGATTTCCGGATCCGTCCGGCAAAAGCTGTTGGTCAGCTCCTGCCCGAGCTCCGGCCGATCCGGATTGCCGACAATCACCGGCGCCATCGTGCTCGACCAACCGAGGTGATTGCTGTCGAGAAAATCGAGCAGCCCCTCGATGTCTTCCTTCTTGAACCCGCCGTGATAGCTCTCGTCGTTCACATAGCGCGGAGATGGCCCAATGAGGATCAATTTCTCAAATCGCTCCGGCTCCCGCGCCGCCGCAAGGATGCCGATCATCGCGCTGACCGAATGCCCGACAAAGATCACCCGCTGGAGGTTCAGCTCGTGGCAAATCTCAAGCACGTCCGTCGCGTATCCATCCAGTGTCGCATACTTTTCGCGATCGAAGGCCGAGACTTCCGATCTGCCATGACCGACGTGGTCAAACATCACAACTTTGTATTGCTGTTCAAATGCCGGCGCCACATGCCGCCACATATTCTGATCGCACCCAAACCCGTGCGCAAAGAGCATCGGCTGCGAGCCCACCCCGCTCACGTGCACGTTATTTCGCTGGCTGGGGTTCAAACCAAACGTCTCCTCAGTTCCGAGCAAGATCGAAGTGAAACTCCGCACGACATCGCAGAACCAATTGTGGTAGGAAACTGGGGCACTAGGTCGAGCCAGTTCTGATCCCGCAGTCTCCTCGGCAAATCATACCATTTTCTCCGGACGCTCACAGCGGCGCTCACCAAAGCTTCAGCAACTTCAACACGCGATCGATGCGTGGGCGTCTCTGACCGCTGCCGATCGAGCAGCTAGCGGTTGTGCATTCGAGAAGGGAGCATCACGATGAGTTGCGTGTTTCAGAATCTGCTATTCAACCCTCGCGATCTTTCGAGTCTGCGATCGTCGCGGGGCGCCGCAACGTGGCGATTCACCTGAATAGATTATTTTGATGATCGACGACTTGCATTGCAGCCTCAGTTTCGATCAAGCGCCGCCCAAACTCCTGTTGGCGGAGTGACCTTTTGATTGAGCAGCGAGTCATCGTGTTCGGGGCCGAAGTCGTCGTATTTAATCGTGTCCCAGTCGGGGTTCTCGAAGTCCGACAGATTCACCCAGTGCGCGGAGCCGTCGCCGTAGCCGACGTTCACACCGGTTTTATGCCGTGCCTTCACATAGGTTGGGCCGATGAGCAGATCGGCGGTGATGGCTTTGCTCTTCAGCTTGACGAGCTTCGGCATCGGGTCGGGCCACTTGCCTGATTGGGTCCACGACCATCCGGGCCGCGTGCCGTAGCCGATGCGCGTGTGGTGAGCGGCCGCGGACGGGACGGTCACGAACGGCCATGGGTTTGCGTCCGTCGCGAACTGCCATTGCGGATCGGTTTCGGATGGGCAGAAGAACGCTTGCGGCGCATCGAGCAGATGGGCGTCCCGCAGCACGCCAATGTGCGTCACGAAGGCGGCGGAACTGGTCGCGTAATTCACCGTGTAATCCCATTGATATTCGTCTGCAATATGGCCGAGCGGCACGTGGTCGTGCGATAGGTTCGCGTACATGATGAATGCCTGACCAAGCTGGCGCAGGTTTGATAAGCAGGCGGAACGGTGTGACGCTTCGCGGGCTTTGCTGATCACCGGAAACAACAAGCCGATCAGCACCGCGATGATGCCGATCACAACCAGCAGCTCGACCAAGGTGAACCCCGGATGATCAGAATCTCGCCCTCGCATGGAGATTTGAGTTTTCTGATTCATGGTTGCCTCCCGTTTCGCCCCGAAGCAGTTTCATATGCGCGGACTTCCGCTGGCTGATTTTCTCGTTGCGGGACCGCGACATAGAACCTGTTCATCTCCGGGATAAGGACCGAGTTTCGTGCGCCCGGTGCGGTGTCGATGTTGCCGACGAGGGTGTAGTGGTCGGCATCCTTTTGCTCGATGACGCTCACCTGGCCTTGACCGCCGCAGACATAAATGCGCTTGTTGGCAGCGTCGTAGGCGAGATCGTCCGTATCGCTCACGATATCTACGCTTGCGATCGACTTTCCCGAATTCGTATCGAGGACGAGCAGCTTCGCGGGCCTTCGACAGCCGACGAACAAACGTTGATTGGCGTCGTCCAGTGCGATGGGAAAGTTGCTTTGCGCGTCCTTCAGGTCCCACTGCGCGACCGTGGCCCGACTGTCATGATCGAGCACGACAACCTTGCTCACGCTCGGTACATTGACAAAGATTCTCGGTCCATTGGATTCAATCTGGAACCCCTGCGGCCGTCCGGGCAGACTCATCTTGTTCAGCACTTTTCGGTTGACGACATCGACAGTGGCGATCGCTGTCGCGCCGTTGGTCATGCAGCCGACGTAGACGCGCTTCGTGCGGGCATCATAGCGAAGCTCGTCCATCGACGAGCCGACATCGACTTGGCCTACCTCATCGAAGCTGTTGCCGTCGTAAATGAAGAGCTTCGACCCTCGGGTCACGAGGATTTGACGAAGATCGGGTGCGAAAACGGCGGCGGCGGGCGCTGGTCCTTCGATTTGGCGAAGGAGTTTTCCATTAGCCAAATCGAGAACATCGAGTTTGGCATCGTGAGTGGCGGTGAGAAAGAGATGCTTCTCCTTCGCATCCGCACCGAGATGATTGAAGCCGCCTGAAACCTCGGGCAGTGGAAATGTTTTCACCAAAGGCAATGGTTGTTTCGCTGACGAAGCATCCTGATCCGCTGATCGATATACGCGCATTTCTGCCTTTTGCGGGCCTCGATGTGGCACGGCGACATAGAGCGTGTGAGTCTGCTCAACAAAAAAAGAAGTCCGTGCGCCGGGTGCAGTCGGAATTTTCGCAAGCGGCTTGAAGTGATCCGCGTCCGTCTCCTCGAACACGCTGATGCAGCCTTCCCCGCCAGTGACCAAAACTCGCTTGCTCGCTGCGTCGAAGAAGAGATCGTCCGTGTCTCCGCAGCAATCGAGCACAGTAATCACCTTGCCCGATTCCGTGTCCAGCACGACGAGCTTGCTCGGTTTGCGGCAGCCGACGAGCAATCGGTGGTCCGCTTCGATCAGCGTCATCGGGAAGTTTGCCTGCGCATCTTTCATAGGCCACTTCGCAATCACTGCACGCTTCTGTCGATCCACGACTTCAATCTCTTTCGCTTCGGGAACATTCACGAAGATGCGATCGCCGCTGGACTCAAGCCGGAATGACTCGGGATGGCCGTCGAGGTTGATGTCGGCGACTTTCTTCCCTTTCTCAGGATCGATCACGGCCAGCGCGCCGCTGCCATAGCCGACGTAGATCAGCTTCGCCTTCGGATCGAAGCGAACGTTGTCCGCATCCGCCAGGTCATCGATCTTCGCGACGGGTTTGAGGTCGGCATCGTAGATGCGAGCGTTGTCATCCCCGCCACATGCGACGACGAGCTTCTTCGAGTCGGGGATGTAAAAGACACCTTGCGGTTCCTTGATGCCTTCGATCTTCGCGGAGGGGACGGCGCTCTGCGTGTCGAGTTTCTCGACGGTGTTGTTGCCGAGCGCGGCCACAAAGAGGTAGCGCCCATCGGGCGTCGCGGACATGTGATCGACTCGACCCTCCACGCCCCTGAGCGGGATCGCGCCGACTTGTGACAGTAGTTCATCAGCCGCGAACGTATTCGCCGCATACACCGCGAACACGATCGCGACCAGCGATTGAACAATTGGTTTCTTCATTGCACTTCTCACCAAAACAAAACATCACTTCGCACTCGACTGCGTATCCAGCGCCGCCTTGATGCCCTTCGCGAGATCGGTCGTCGAGCCGACGCCCCAGAAGTGCAGGAACATGATGCGCGGCTCTTCGCCGGTCATGTGGTTGTGAATGGCGACGATGTTGATGTTCGCGCCCCGCAGTGCTTTGAGCACACCTTGAAGCTCCTGCTCGGTCATTGCGAAATCGCCATCGACGACCGCCTTGTCATCGCTTCCGGCAAAAGCCGCCCACGTATTCACACCCATCGCATTCCCGATCTCTTGGCCCATCATTTTCGTAGTGCGGCCGATGGTGACTTTGTACGTTCCTTTGTTGGCTTCGCCTTTTTTGCCGATGATCGATTCGATCTTGCTTCCATCGATGTTGCTCTTGGACGTGTCGATGTCGGCTGTGATCGTCTCACCTTTCCCACCGCTGGTTTCCTTGATTTTGGCAAAGACCTTGCCGACCGCTTCGGCGAGCTTGGCTTCGTCACCCATGCCGCCGATGTGCATGAACATCACCTTCGGCTTGTCCCAAAAGAAGTGGTTGTGCAGCGCGGTGACTTCCAGGCCGTTGTCGAGCGCGACCGACATCACTGGATTGACCTGATCTTCGAGTAGCACTTGATCGCCCATGACCATCGCGTGGTCGCCCATTTTGGTGAAGGCTGCCCAACAGGTCAGGCCCATTGGCGGGGTCATCTTCACGTCGTTGATATCGACCTTGATGTCGTTGCGCGGCAGGTTGACTTTGAAGACGCCCTCCTTCTCGTTCAGCGTGCCCTTGGCTCCGGTAACCTGCTCGATCTTCGCAGTGTCGAGTGTCTCGGCAGCACAGGCCGAAAACGTCACGCAGAGCAGTAGAGCGATGAAACAGAAAATGCGGTTCATGATTCCTCCAAGGCAAGAAGAGATGGAACAACCGATCCGTCGGCGGGTTCGGTCTGGCGGAACATCGCCAGCAATGACAGGTCGTAGGCGATCTTCAACGTACCGGCGACGAAAAATGGAAGAGAGAAAGTTTTCGGTGATGCGAAGAGAAGCCCGGCCAGAACGGGTGCGAACATCGTTCCGCAACTGCGAAAGACATTGGTCACGCCTCCGGCAGCGGCGCGCTCGTCGGGCGCAACGACGGCGGCGACGAAGCTCTGCCGCGTCGGCACATCCATCTGCGAGATGGAGAAACGCACCAGCAGCACAGCGATTGCTAAGCCCGAAGTCGGCATGAGCGGAACGAGAATGAGCAGGATATTCGATGGGATGTGCGTGAAGACCATCGTATTGATCAGCCCGAAACGATCTGCTAACCGCGCTGCGACCAAACCAGAAAAGCCGGACAACAGATTCGCAAAAAAGAAGATCGTGCCGAGACGACCCGGATCAAGATCAAAGCGAAGGGTGAACCAGTAGGCGACGAAGCTTTGCAATACGAAGCCGCCAGCGAAGGCATCGAGCGCGAACAATGCCGACATCTTGAACACGATTCCGCGTGATCGGTGCAGCCCCAGGAACAATGTTGCGCCCGGTGTGGTCGTGGTCGTCGATTCCACCGCCCGTGAGACGAATGTGAACCCGACAATCAGCAGGAGACCGATCGCGGAATACGCAAGCAGCACGCTGCGATAGGCAGTCAAATCGCTCAGCCCAATGTGGGTGCTGAAATGGATTGACCATCCGGCAAGAAGCGCACCCAGCGCCGTGGCAATCGATCCGATCAGGTTGTACCACGCAAACAAGTGTGTTCTACGCGAACCGTGTACTTCTTCCGAGATCGCGGCTTGCTCGATCGGCAGGAAGGGACCCACTTCATTGCCACTCGGGCTAATGACGCCGACGATCGCAGCGATCAGGAGCAGCGGGAAGAAATTTGTAGAGACGAACACGATCCCCGCGAGCGCCATCAGCATCGCGCCGACGACGAGCATTTTTCGCCGCCCAATTCGATCGGCCCGCGTGGTCATCCATAAAGAAATGATCAAATCACCGACGAGCGTGAGCGAGAGCAGCAGGCCGATCGTTCGCTCATCTAAACCAACTCTCGCGAGGTAAAGGACGAGAATGATCGACACGAGTCCGTACGCGAACATTCGCGCGAACCGCGTGACGAACAGCAGCGTGATGTCTCTTCGCTGACTCACTTGCGGAATGCTCCTTCGGGCTGCCCCCGGCGAACCATCTCTTCGCAATAGGCATACAGAGCGTCGTAGACGATCTTTTCCGCCGCGATTTGCTCGTGATCGTCCTTGAAACCGAGATGCCGAAACCCTTCGGCTATGGCCTCAAGCCCGGCCGACTCCGGTTGGTTCCACAAGGAATTGTCCGTGTCCGCGCCGTTCACGATCTTTGCGAGCAGCACGAGCGCCGGGTCTTCGTTCAATCGGTGCTTCTTGATGAGCGCATCGAACGAGCACTCTTTGCCGTGATGGCCGAATTCCACGCCTTTCACGTCGTAGGGAGTCGCATCTTCCTTCGCGGCCACTTCCATCACCTTCTCGCCCGGGACGAAGATGAATTCGGCCTTCGGATCGATGAACTTCTCGATCAGCCACGGGCACGCCACCCGATCCACTTTCACCTTTTCTCGTGTGATCCATTTCATCCGCTGCTCACTTTTAAAGTGCCTTGGGACCGAGCCACAGCCAGAGGCCGATGGTGATCGTCGCCAAGACGAAGCCGAGACCGAAAGCGGTCCAGAATCCCAAGCCGAACTCGTTCGCGAAAGCCAGCGGCACGAAGAACGGGAGACCCAACGGGACGAGCACGAGCGTTTCGCGTGCCACCTGCGAGATCGACGGCAGGTCGTGCTTCTGCTGCCATGTCGTGACAAACGCGAGAATGCTGACCAGCGGCAACGTCAACAGAAACGCACCCCATTTGGGGTAGCGGTTCGACAGGATCGTCACGCCGATGACGACCGCGTCCGCGAGGATGCCACGTATCAACAGCATCATGTGAAGTCATTCCTTCTTTTCGCTGAGGGCTGCGTAGAGTGCGTCGTACACCATCGCGCCGCGCTTCAGCGCCGTCTCGTCGTCGCCCGCCGCGAGCCGAATCCCGCGACAGATCAAGTCGAGTCCGGGTGCACTCGATTCGAGCGACACATCCTGCACCGTGTCGGCCTCATCGATAATCAGCGCGATCTTCTTCAGGATCGGATCGTCGATCTTTTGTTCCCGCAGCAATGCAAAGAAGGAGCAATGCCCGCCATGATGAGAGAAACGCGCGCCGGGAATATCGAACGGCTCCGCATCCTTTGGAAGCTTCGGGAGTGGCGTAGCTTCGGGGACGAAGGTGAACTGAGCGTCCTTGTCGATGTGTTTCCGGATCAGCCAGCTACACCCCATCCGGTCGATCCCCACGTTCTGCCATGTCACCCATCTCATCGTGGGCCTCCTTTGGCCGCGATCAACGACTCACGAACTTGTCGGCCAATCTCGGAATCAAAGTAGTCCTTCGCCCTCGCCTGCTGATAGCGCCGAGAAAGAGCCGCCAGATCAGCATTCTTCATTTTGATCTCGCGCAGAATTTCCCGGTACGTCTGATCGATCGCATTATTGAACTGCTCGATGAGTTGATCTTCGTCGCCCATCGCGAGCCGCGACTCCCAAACCGTCGCTTCGCCTTCCATCTCGTCGATCTCGGTCGCGAGCCATTGGAAGTGTTCACGTGTTTGCGGTGTAGCCGGGAGCACCCACACCGAATCGTGGATCAACACCGCCGCGAGTTTCTTGAGCTTCCGCCAGACGTACACGCGCGCAGCAGACGGCTCGTTGGGAACCTTGTAAACGAGCAGCATCCACGTTCGCGCCACGCCGACCTCAACATCATTCAGTTCGGAACCAGACCAGATCGCTCAAGCGATAGTTAGTGTTTTCCGTGCTTGTGGGCCGCGATTATCATTGGCTGTGAGTGATCTTGATTTTCGATGTAACCATCGTTACATCATTGCGTCCAGGAATGGGACTTGTCAACGAGGATTCGCTCGATGAATTTGGTTTCCTTCGCACTCCGTAAGCCGGTAACCGTGCTGGTACTGGTGATTGCGGCGGTGTTGGCAGGCGTTCTCGCAATCGCCGCCCTTCGAGCAGCCTGCGGTGGCGTCATCCTGATCCGCCAAGGAGCCGTTCGCTTTCAACTCGTCTTTTTCTGCGTGGCGCGCAATGCTTTGAGATAGGTCATCAGCGCTTCGAGTTGCTGATCATCGATCTTCTCCTTCGAAAACCCGGGCATGGCCCCAAGCCCCGCGCGAACTTGAGTCTTCATCAGCCAAACCGGAAGCGGCTTGTCGTTAATCGCCGGCGCAAGGCCACCCGCGCCGCCGGGATGACACTGATAACAGTGTTGGGCGAAGACCGACTGTCCGATGGAAATCTTCTCCTCGCTCGCCGAAAGAGGCGCCGTGCGAGGTTCATCGCGTATGGGCGACGAGCAGCTTGCCGCGAACAAGACGCCGGCAACGACGGCAACGAGCGCGACGAGAGTGCGACCGGTGTAGTTCATTGCGGCACCTCCCGGGTAATGCGCCATAGAACGCCCGTGTTTTGCACCGGCATCGGCTGATCTCCACTCATTCTGAGAATGCCGAAATCGACGACGTACAGCGCATTGCCCGATGGATCAAAGCGCGCCGCAGTGGGACGCTCAAGCCCGCTGATGTGGAGATAACTTGCCGGGCCGTAGGTTTTGCCCTTGTTGATTGCGAAGTCATGGATGACGCCCGTTTCCGGGTTCACGCGGACGATCTTAAATCCCACCGGATCGAGCACTTTTCCGACCCCGGGCGCCATATCACCGAATTCGGCGATAAAAGCTTCACCGACATAACCGAAACGATTGGAGCGCGAAAAATCGAACCCGTTTGCAGAGGAGTGGACACCGAGCACTGCGACCGGTTCGGGAGGCGGGTTCGGATGATCGGCGAGTAAAAACTTCGGCGCCGGCTTGAACGGTGCCTGGTAATGATCAGACCATGTCAGCGGCTGGCCGGCGTGATAGTCAGGCCACCCGTACCACTTTCCCTGCTCGACGCGGTAGAAGCAATCGCCCGCTCCGTAAACCGGACGCGAGCCGCGTACATCAAAACTGTTTTCTGTGATGTACAGCTTTCCGTCGGGCGCGAAGGCGATTCCGAACGGATTGCGGAATCCCCACGCAACGAGTTCAACGCCGCTCGCGCCCGCAATCGGCTGCGTCGTCGATGCGCCGCCCGCAATTCGGAACACGCCGCCAGTGCAGGGGATCTGTCCATGGATGATCTGCCCGGCCTGCGATGGCGTTCCGAACGGAAGGTATGCGCCAGTTGTGGCCTTTCCGCCGTGAAGCGGATCGGACGTCGTGAAGTTTTGGCCCGTCAGTTTGATGTCGTACGCGGGGATGTCGTGAAACTCCGGATGCCGCTTCGCCCAACCGAACTTGAAGTTGTCCTCGCCCACCACGCCGGAATTTGTGGCGGTGCCGATGGTGAAATAGACGGCGCCGTCCGGGCCAATCGCAGGTCCATTCGTGTGGTGATCGCCAAGGCTTGGCAGGTTTTCGACCAGCGTCGTCATCTTTCCATCGGGAGTAATTCGTACGATTTTACCGCCGTCTTTTTCACCGCCCTCTGCGACGTAAAAGTTGCCATGATCGAAGGCGACGCCTGTCCACGGCGGCGCGTCGCCTCGCGCAATCTCGATTGCTTTCCCTTTTTCGATACGGAGCAGTCGCGGGGTTGTCCACACTTCGCCGTAGCAATACCCCGCTTCGATGACGCAGGCTTTGCCCTGATCGTCGATTGCGACGCCGGTCGGGAAGTTCAGGCCGGTAGCAACCGGCTCGATGCGATAACCTCGCGGAAGCTCGATGTCGGCGGCGTCAACACGTCGCTCCGGGACTGCCTTGATTTGTCCTCCACCGGAGGAAGGTCCCAGCTCATAACAGCCGCTAAGCAGTATCAGCGTGAGCGCACCGATCGCTGACCGCTTTTGATTCCGTTGAATCATTGCAACTCCTCGACTGAATTCGTCGCCCTTGGCACAACGAACTATCGTGTCACAACCTCGCTCAATCGGCCGAGCGCAAGCGCCCCGAGGCAAAGGCCCAGATCGCGCAGGGCCACATCGTAGTGCGGCATCGTGCTGGAAGCCGGGATCAGCAGCAGATTGATGATGATACCGAGCAGCCAAATCGCGACGATGTAGGAGAACACCTTCGGCCAAAGGGCTACTCCGATGCCCGCGACGATCTCGATCACGCCGACGATCAGCATGAACGCATGGCCGTGACCACCGAGAATGTTGTTCACAACCGGGGCAAGGTAATTGTCCCAGTTCACCAGCAGGTGAAAGAACTTGTCGACCCCCGCGAGGATCGGCGCGACGGTGAACGCCACATGCAGGAGTTGGTACGCCTGATACGTCGGGTCATGCAGATTGGCATGGCTGTGACTGGAATCGCCGCTAAATCCGGCGGATGGGTGAATTGCCTGGGACATAAACACTCCGGTTGGAGAAATTAGGCCTATCCATAAAATGCGCACAAGCTGCGTGCCATCGCGTCTGCCGTGCATATTTTGCATATTGCATATCTCATGAATCAGCATCCGGATACACGTCTCCCCAAAGGAGCGATCATGTCCAAGCGGATTGCGGCTGCTGGGGGCCTTGATGCGGCTTCAAGCGATCAGAAGGCGGCTGCGAATCGATTGATGAAGAATCAGGAAGACATCGGCAACGCGACCGCGCCGAGGCGAACGCTGTACGACGATCGCGCTGCCCATTGCAATCAGCAGCACCGAGGCGATCGCTAGATCTGCACCCGATCATTGATCCGAGCTCTTTGGGACGGATAAGTCAGACGACAGGTCACTCGATCGCCGGAATCGAGATTTCGAAGCACAACCAACGGGTTCATCGTGACGACATTGGTCGACACATCGTCCGGCCGGACAACCCGCGCACTCCGCACGCGGTTGTGCAGCAATGCCAGAGGTCCGGCATCAGACTCGGCACTCGACGCAGCCTTGCGCAGATACGATCGGAGGCGACGTCGGTGAGTAATGAGCGTGTCCTCGTACTTCATGATGCAGTCCTTTCTTTGTGCGGCACCAGGATCGTGCGGCTACAGGTGAAAATCCCCGGACGCCTCGGGCTGATAGAGGATCTTTTCGATCTTCAGCCGCCGCGGGCCCGCCGGCGCATCGAATTTCACGATTTGCCCGACACGGCTTCCGAGTAGCGCCATGCCAAGCGGCGCCAGCACGGAGAGCTTATTCTCGTTAATGTCCGCCTGGCCTGGATAAACCAGGATGAACGTGTCCGACTCCCTGGTCTTGAGATCGCGCACGCGCACCTGTGAGTGCATCGTCACGACGCTTCTGGGAACGGCATCGGGCGCGACGATCTGACCGCGGTACAGTTCTTCCCGAAGCGCCAGAAGGACTGGCGCGTGGGTCGAGCGATAAGCCGGCGAATCCAAGAGCCCTTGGAGCCGGTCAAAGTCCGCCGCGGTGAGGACGATCTCGTCTGTCGAAACAGTGTTTTGCGCAATCATTGTCGCTTTCCTTTGCTGTCAAAGTTCAATTTCACCAGCCGCCTCCGGCTGGAAAGAGAATCCGCTCAATGCCGACGCGGCGTCGACCGCGCCGGGCTTGCCATCGCACATTTCACCCTCGCACGTAGAACGTCACCAAGGCGGCGGGCCCCTGCGGCTCACGCCGATCGCGGGTTAACTGCCGCTTAATCGCGCGTCGGACCGATCGACGAATGCGGCGCGCCGCTTTGTCCACAGCGGCATACAAGTCGGCATGAATGGCTTCGGCCACGCGAACATCGTGTCGCCGCAGCGCAACCACGATGCTGCACCGCTTGTCATCCCCGCCGTGATCGGCGTTGACGTCCTCCAGGCGAACGGTCGCCTTAACCACCCACTTGGAGAACGGTCCGAGCGCTGACTCGACGCGCGCCTCAACGTGCCCTCGAATCCCATCAGTCAGGGCGAAACCAATCGCCCGCGTATCGATGAACATGGCGTTTGCCTCCTTGTAGCGGAGCAGGTCGTGCTTCGCATGACATTAATACGTCAGCCAAACGCATAGGTATAATATGAAGTTCCAAGGTCACACATTGGTTAAATCAATGGATAGGATCCGCTGATGAAATGGCTCAACTACAACCACTTGTACTATTTCTGGATCGTCGCGCGCGAAGGTTCGATAGCCCGTGCCGCTGAGGAATTAATGCTGTCACAGCCGACGATCAGCGTTCAGATCAAGGAGTTGGAAACGGCAGTGGGCCGGCGGCTCTTTGATCGCGTGGGTCGAGGGATCCAGCTTTCCGAGGCGGGCAGGATCGCCTTCAATTATGCCAATGAGATCTTTTCTCTTGGGCAGGAAATGAGCGATGCACTCGAACACCAGCCCGGCACGCGTTCGCTCAAGCTCTCGGTTGGGGTCCTGGACGTGATCCCCAAGATCGTCGTCCGTCAGCTGCTTGATCCTGCATTGCATTTGCCGCAGCCGGTGCGATTGATCTGCCGCGAGGACAAAGCCGACAGGTTGCTGGCCGACTTGGCAGCCCGGCGGACGGACGTCGTACTAAGCGACGCCCCGATCGGAACAGCGGTACACGTCGAAGGGTTCAATCACCTGCTTGGAGAATCGCGCGTGTCGTTTTTCGGGAGCAAGGAGTTGGCGGCGCGCCTCAAGAAAGGCTTTCCGAAGTCTCTCAACGGCGAACCGGTGCTGCTGCCGAGCGATCACACGCAGGTGCGACGGTCGCTCAATCATTGGTTCGATTCGAAGCGGATTCATCCGGTGGTAGCCGGCGAATTCGACGACAGCGCCTTAATGTTCTGGTTTGGACAATCGGGGCTGGGCGTCTTTCCCGCGCCGACGGTCATGGAGCGCGCTATCGAACGAGAGTTCGGTGTGAAAGTGCTGGGACAGGCTGGCGATGTTCGTGAACGTTTCTACGCCATCTCGATGGAACGAAAGCTCAATCATCCAGCCGTCGTCGCAGTATGTGATGCCGCGCGCAAATCGCTGGCGGACTGATGGCCTGCTCCATTGCTCTTAGGCTTCGGCCAAAGGATCAGCACGCCCAAAGTGCCAGCGATGATGGAGGCCAGAAAGATAGCGATTTTGGCAGCGGCATACGCAGTTGAGTCCGGAAATGCCGCGCCCGCAATGAACAGTGACATTGTGAAACCGATTCCACCGAGCGCCCCCGCTCCGCATAAATGCCGCCACGAATACGCTTGCGGCTTTACCGCGATGCGGATCCGCACCGCAAGCCACGCCGCCGTAATAATGCCGACCGATTTTCCGACAACCAATCCCACAACGATCGCGCTCATCAACCGGCCATTCCCGCGGAACGCTTCGGACGACCAGGTGACGCCGGCATTCGCCAGCGCGAAGATTGGAAGCACGACGTAGCTCGACCACGGCTCGACTGTCCTCAAGAGCTTGTCCGCGGGCGAGTCGATCCTCGCGTGAATGGCATCCAGCGCTTGCAACGCCGGCTCAGATGGACCGGGTCGCATCGGCTCACCGGTGTGGCGTTGTTCCAGTTTGATCACCGCCGTTGCCTGTGCCAGCAGCGCATTGAGGTTTGCCGGTGGGCGCGTGGGGATGACCAACGCGAGGATCACGCCCGCAAGCGTCGCGTGCAAGCCGGCTTCGTGCAGGACGAACCAAAGAACGATTCCACCGATGGCGTACGGCAGCGTGGCGTACACGCCGGCGCGGTTAAGGCCAACCAGCAACGCGGTGAGCACGCCGCCGGCGACGAGGTAAACACCGCTGATCTGGCCGCTGTAAAACAGTGCGATGACTACGATCGCCACGATGTCATCGATGATGACGGCAGCCGTCAGAAAGACGCGCAATTCGACGGGCACCCGGTCGCGAAGCAACACGATCAATGCGACCGCGAACGCCGTATCGGTGCCGATGGGAATCCCCCACCCGTGTCTCACCCCGGCCGGCGCGATGAGTGCATAAATGACTGCAGGCAAAATGATTCCGCCAAGAGCGGCGACTACCGGAAGTGCGCCGGATCGAAAATTCGAGAGGTGTCCGACCGTGAACTCACGCTTGATCTCGAGCCCAACGACAACAAAGAAGATTGTCAGCAGACCATGATTCACCCAGTCCACAAGCGACAGAGCGATCGACGATGCACCCCAATGGAATGCCAGCGTGGTGTTCCACCACGAGAAAAAAGATGTTCTCACCGGCGAGTTGCTAAGCACCAGCGCAAGCACGGTTGCGAGCCCCAGGAGCAAGCCCGACGCCGGTCCCCAGCGGACGAACTCGAACGCGGCCGATTGAATCCGGTGACCAAGAGAGCCGAGCATCGCGTCGGCCAGCGAGCTTTCGTCCCAGGTGCCTTCATACCGGCGACCATTGATGAAAAAGGTTGGCGTCACTTTCGCGCCGCTGCGGCCTGCGCTGTCAACGTCCTCACGCACGCGGGCTTGAGCCGATACAAACGCTGGCTCGTGGTCGACGTCGCGCGGCAGGTCGAAATCACGCGCGATCTGACCAAAGTCTCCGTCCGCGAACATCGGCCCACGTTCCATCAGAGCTTCGTGAACTTGCCAGAACTTCCCCGCCGTTTCTCCGGCGTATTCCGCCAGTTCCGCAGCGCGGAGAGCCTGTTCGCTGCCGTGTACTGGCGCGTGACGAAACACGTACCGCATTCGATTCCCGAACCGGCTGCGTAGACCTTCAACGACTTCATGAACAGCATGACAGCGAGTGCACGCGTAACTGCCGTATTGGACGAGCGTCATCTCGGCATCGGGATTTCCCAGCACGTGATCGCGCTTCAGGTCAACTGCCGGCATCAAAGTCATTCGGGCTCCCATTCGCGGAGTGCACAACATTCAATGCGCGCAGCTCGTGCGACACAATCCCTTAATGTCCGCGTGACAATCTACGCCAATGTGCGGTTTTGCGATCGTACTGAAATCGCCGCCGCCAAAATGATGAGTCGTGCCGAGTCGATACCGATCCATACTTGTCCCTTTCGCCGGCTCAGGATTCGCCAAGCAGGCGCTGCGGATGGCACTGAGCATCGCCCGTCGGCACGGCCGCAGCTCGTCACATCATGCGAGTTTTGGCGCTACGACGACGCCGTGGATCGCGAGTTGATGCAGCAAGCGCAGGATTACCTCGTCGAGGTCGTTAGCCGGTGTCCTTAATCACCGAAGTATTCGGGCGCACCGATCATGCGAACTCCGACGAGCCGGCGCCGCGAATCCTAAGTGCAGACCGCGCGAGGCGCAAGCGAAGCGTCCGACGATGATTCGCGCAGCGCGTTGAGCAACTGCCGCGGCGTCATCCCCGACGCCAGCGCCAGCGCGCCGAAGGTCATCGATGGCGCAATGAACGGCGCGGTGTCGAACATCGTGATGCCCAGCGCGCGCAGGCAATCCTGGATCTCGGGACGAACGTTGACGGCTTCCTGAACGCGCGTTTTTGGCGTGAGCGGCGAAGTGCCCACATAAACGCGCCGGCGCAGCCATCCCGTCAGCGCAATGTTGATGGCGAACAAGATCAGCGCGGCCAGTTCCAGCACACCGGTGATGCCCATCAGGCGAAAACTCCACGTCCAACCGCCGATGGTCAGCAATTCCAGTGTGACGCGTCCGGCATTGCCGACGATGATCAGCATCGCCGAAACCAGCATCAGCCGCGTCGAAGCCAGCGGCTGCCTGATGAAAATCGGGATCATTCGATATCCGACGCCCAGGATCATCGTCATGATGAACCCGACGGTAAGTGCATGACGCCACGCGCCACTGTATGCGTGCGGCCACTCCGGGTGGAACTGCTGCGCCACGATCATCGCCAGCCCGCACACGAGCCAGAAGAACGCGACGCGGATCGGGATATGGCCGCGCGGATCAATTCCGTAAATCGGACGCGACGGTTTGCTTCGCAGCCCATCCATCCCGATCAGATAAAATATTGCGCCTGCGAACATGGAAACAGCGCCGACGATCTGAGAGGTGCGAAGCGGAATCAGGAACAGACACAAGCCCGCGTTATGCAGTAAGAGCCCAGGACCAAACCATCGGGAGCGCAGCCGACCAATGTTCAAAAGTCCCGGAATCAGTCGGATGCCAAAGCCGTAAATGGCGTTGGTCGCGAGGCCCAGCACCGGCAGAGCGATCAGGAGCGGACGCGCCGAGTCGGGAAGCACGGGCGTGTTTTCGTAATGGATGCGGAGGAAAAGGTCCGTACCTGCCCAGATCCACAGCCACGCGATCAGAAAAATCAACCCGTGCCGGCGCTGGCTTTTTGCTGCTCCACTGAGCGACCATGCAAGCCCGGCGCCGAACAGGATCGCCGCCACAAGCAGCAGGCCCGAGCCCGCGATGTCGATGCCGGGTATGAACGCGCGCACGCGCTCATTCAGTCCCGCGAAAAAAGCGAAAAGCCCGATGAGTATGAACCCCGCGGCGAGCCATTCCATCCATCGCGGCGCGGGCCGTGTCGTATTCTGGCGCAGCAGATGCGCTGCCACGGCGAAGATGAACAGCGCCATCCAACCCCAAAGCTGCGCCAGCCCATGCACATGAATGCTGGCGCCGGACACCACTCCGTAACCGCCGCCCATCGCAATGCGCCACAGCAATCCAACGCCGAACGCTGTGCCCAGACTGATCCCGACAATCAACGCTGTAAAGATCAACGGTAAAGGTGAACGCGCTCGTCGCGATGCGTCGAGATGGGATCGCAAGGGCACGCCCGCCGCGTCGGCAAGCTCCTGAAGCAACAATTGTTCCTCCACGCCCACTTGACGCGCAAACGCACTGAGTTGTTGGAGCGTCCATCGATCATCCCGCCGCGCGCCGGGCCAGCGTTCCAACAGCTCGGCACACGCGGGGAATGCGCTTGCGACTTGTCGCACGGTTTGGTCCGGCGAGATGTACGACAACGATGCCATCGTGTTCGAGCGTCCGAATCGCGCAACATCGTAAAGACCGCCCTATTCCGATATCAAGGTCCAGAATGTGCTATCATCGTGGAGAATGCTTTCACAAACATCCGAATATGCGCTCCGCGTGATGGTCTATCTCGCCAGCCTCGACGGGAAGCAGGCAACGATTTCGCAAATCGCCGAGGCCACTCGCGTTCCCGAAGGTTATCTCGCCAAAGTTCTGCGCAACCTCGCGCTGGCCGAGCTCGTTCGTTCACAGCGCGGACCGCAAGGCGGATCGGTGCTGGCGCGTTCCGCCCGGGAGATCACCGTCTTCGACGCGATTCAGGCCGTCGATCCCATCCAGCGGATCACTTCGTGTCCACTCGGGATCAAAGGCCATGGCGTCAATCTCTGCCCCTTGCACCGCCGGCTCGACCAGGCGATCGCGATGGTCGAAGACGCGTTCAAGAAGACAACCATCGCCGAGCTTGCCGTCACACCCGCGGGCCACCAACCGCTTTGCGACGGCCCCACGCGCCGTCGCCGCACCCGCATCGGCGCGTGAACGCGTCGAGCCTTCTGCTTATCCGCCAACAGCCTTTCACGGCGAGTCGCCGTTGGGAACGGGATGCGATTCTCCTCGCAAGTCATGTTCGAGTTGCTTGAGCGACGAAACTCTGCAGCGAGAGTCCGGTGGCGACCGCTTATCCCGGCATGCGGAACGACGAGAGTGGCGGAGTAGTCGCGAAGAACATTTGGACAACTTCCCTCGCTCGCGGCATAATCGCGGGACCGGATGGGGCTTTCACCAAATGGGGCCGGATGATCGAACAACTCGAACCGCGGCGGATGTTGAGTGGAGGCGCGTCAATCTGAAATACGCGCGTCGATCGACCATGATCCTAAGCGTCCTCGCCGTCCTCGCGGTAGCGACTCTGTTTTGGAGCACGAAATATCCGACTGCCGACGAGAAGCGAAAAGGTCCGACCCCCATCACTTTGGCTTACGGCGGCGTGTTGATCGAGCGAGATCTCAATGTACCGCTGCCGATTCGTCCAGGATTTGGGGCGTTCGACAAGCGATGGTCAGCCCTCGGATTTTCGTGGCATGAGTACGAGCGCCTGTTCGATGCGCCGGACCGCGCCGCGGGTGCGGTCCCGATTCCAGCGGCGCACAGCAAGGGGCCAGATTACTTCCGCTGGTATTTCGTTCACAAATACCAATCGTGGTGCATTCCGCTTTGGCCGCTCGCGCTCGCATTGAGTGCGGTTTCGATTCTTCGATGGGTAAAGTACGCACGTCGAGGGCAACGATTGACACTTGAGCTTTCCGAGCGCTGCGGTTACGACCTGCGCGCCACACCAGAGAGATGCCCGGAATGCGGAACGGCGAGGGTACGGGAGTAGCGGCGGCAACAACCTTTAGACAACTCTCCCCGCTCGCGGCATAATCGCGGGACCGGATGGGGCTTTCACCAAATGGGGCCGGATGATCGACCAACTCGAACCGCGGCGGATGCTCAGTGCGGGGGATCTTAATACCGCGTTCGGCACAAACGGCGTCGTTGATCTCCATTCGGATGATTTCGCGGCCAAGCTTGCGTTGACGCCCGATGGCAAGCTTCTCGTCCTGCATCCCATCGACTTTACCGGTCAGTTTAAGATCAACCGCTACAACCGCGACGGATCCCTTGACACGACTTTCGGCACGAATGGCGAGGTCACGTCCTTGCGACACCGCTTTGCGTCTGCAATCGCTGTCGATTCGGTGAGCGGTCGAATCGCGATTGGCAGCGCGGACACGGTCAATAACAGTTTTCCGGAGGACATTTGCGTCAACGTGTTTCGTGCGGATGGTTCGATCGATACGAGCTTCAGCAGTGACGGCTTCATCGAGTTCTCTGATCTGACGACGGACAGCTACTCCGTAAGTGTCTCGGATTTCGGCTTTCAATCGGACGGGAAGCTATTGGTCGGGGGCTACACCGTGCCGGATGCGGACGGAAATACGAGCACGGAACTGCGCCGTCTTACCATCGACGGTCAGATCGACTCGTCATTCGGCGATAACGGGAAGGCGAGCATCGATGTTGGCCCACTCGTGGTCGATGCCCATGACAACATTTATACCGCCAGGTACTCAGACCAAACGGTCTACGCCGATCGCCTGCATTCGGATGGGACGGAAGACCAATCATTCAATATAAATATAGTCGTCGCTTCCAGCGATGCGATTGACGACCTTGCGATTGCCGTGACGCCGAGCGAGGAACTATTCGCGCTCACTTGGGACGGCCGTAGGAATGTGCTGGTCCGCTTCTCACCACAGGGCAAGGAGTTGGACCAGAAGACGCTCGACAGTCCGACTCTGAATGCGATGACGGTTGATGCAGATGGAAAGATCTATTTGGCCGGGGGAAATAAGGGAACGTACATCGAACGACTAAACAGCGATGGCACGATCGATCTTCGCTACGGTAGCCAAGGCGTCGCGCAGTTGACCGGCCCCGTGCTGAACTCGCTCCTCGTCGCCCCCGAGGGCGCGCAGTATGGTTTGGGAACGAACGCAGATGCCACGTCCACGACAGACGTACGTGTTTTCCTGGCATCCGTTGAAGGCGGAGATGGTCGCCTGCGCGCGGTCTCGGGGTCTGCGGTGCTCGATCAGCATGTGTTGGACGTCGCTGGAACCGGTGCAAATGATGCGATCACACTGTCGCTCCACGGCAAGCAAATCTTCGTGAACATCAACAGCACCACATCGCGATTCGATGCATCCCAAGTGCAGGAAGTTATCGTGCACAGCGGGCGGGGAGATGACGCGGTTTCGCTCGGCGCGGGAATCATCGGCAGCTATGTCCAAGCGAGTGACGGCAACGACACGCTGCGCGGGGGCGATGGGAACGATACGCTCACGGGCGGTGGCGGGCGGGATTTGATCTTTGGCGGTGCGGGGAACGATCGGCTCAACGGGAACGGCGGAAACGACACGCTCTCGGGGGACAGCGGGAGCGATCGCGTGTACGGCGGAAACGGCAACGACTCGCTCTACGGCGGATCCGGCCAGGACCGCCTCTATGGCGAAGCCGGCGACGATTACCTCAAAGGCGACAGCGGCATCGATCGCCTCGACGGCGGCGACGGCACAAACCACGCGACCGCGGACGAGGGGGATGTGTTGATTGGGATTGTCGCGTAAGATCGCGCTCCCGTTGCCGATTGCGGAAGGCGCCGAAGCCCGAGCCATGGCCGTCCTTCCAGATGACTTCGCCGCCGCGGGCGCAGTACCCGATCATCACGAGCGGGTCGTTGCCAAAATAACCAAGCCGGTGCTCGGCTGAAGCGACCTGGAGCTAGGAAAGCGCAACGAAATCGCCGGGCACCTGCGCCGTCTCGAACGGAGTTTGGTTGTTCATCTCACACCTTCACAGGCTGCGCGGCAATTCGACTGATTTTCACGCGCCAGAGCTCGGGGCCTTGCTCGAGGTATTCCCAGGCAAACTGCCCGCGTTTCATGAAATTGAACTGGTTGTGCAATGGGAATGGATCGTGATCGTTAATCAGTTCCAGCGCTTCGCCGATCGCAAGCCCTTCAAAGGTTTGAAAGATGAGAGGATGCCGCTGCGGACCGGGGATCGAACGAACGTCAATCGTGTGCTTTGCGGACATGGTTGAAACTCCATTGGGTTTGAGGGAAGCCGCGCCGCTGATGCCGCGACGTTTGGCCATTTCGTTCCCCAGGCGGCCACGCTGCTGTGCATTGAGCAGTTGGGCGGCCAGGGGAAAAATACTCTCGTCTTCGATTTGAATGTGCCTCTGGTACATCTGAACGAGCTCGTCGAGCAGAAGACTGAGCTTCGCTCGATCGCGGCTTGCCAGATGCCCCGCGTCCATCCACGTTTGATACAAGCGATCCACTTCGCGGTGCGCAGGCGCGGCCACGGCATGATCCGCCTCGAGCGAGTCAATGATCTCGATCGCTTGGCGGACGAGCGGCTCGGAGCGATTTCGCAGCAATGGGAAGAGGGACCGTTCTTCGTCCTCGTTGTGTCGAGGCGCGGCCGTGCGGAAATAGGTCAGGGCTGTTTCGACGGCCTGTCGTTGTGGTTGATCGAGCGCTTCGCCGGCCGATCCTTCAACCTTCTGCAGGATCGAGAGGAAATTCTCGATACGGCGGTGGCAATCGCCGAGTAAGCCCAATGGCTCATCGAATCCGTGTGCGGGTGCTGCGCCAAGTTGAACGGGCATGATCGACTCCTTTGTGTCATTGCGCCGGTGGTGGAACAGATTTCGGCACAACTTTTTCGACTGCGCATGTTGCTGGAGTAGGGCCGACAACCTGATAGATTTCGGGATTCGGCGAACCCTCAACGTTGATCACCTGCCCAAGCCCTTTGAAATAGTCCCGCGAAAGATTGTGATCGACCGCGGTCAGCGTGCCGGGGACGGGGGTGACGAATTCGACGATGGCCGCGCCGCCCGAAGGCACTGTCACGGTCTGGATGCCGTGCTCGCGCGGGGGATCGAGCGTGCCGCCGTCGGGGTAGACCTTGTCGAATATCGCTCCGATCACGTGAAACGCCGCGAAGCCGTTTACGCCGCCTTTGCCGACGTACAATCGCACGCGGTCATTGACCGCAACCGTGAGCGGAGGATTCAGCTCCGCGGATTTTCCGTTGAAGAAATAGTGAGTCGGCGTCTCGGCAACCAGATCCGAATAGGAGCAGGCGCCCAGGTTCTTTCCCACTCGTTCCACGTAGAATTCGCTCTCGACCAGAATGAATTCGTGATCGACGGTCGGCAAAGGCAGCTCGGGATCCACAATGAGAAACCCGTACATCCCGTTGGCAATGTGCACGGCGGCGATGTTCCCCTTCTCCTTGTAAGCGCAGTGATACATGAACAATCCGGGATACAACGCGCGGGTTTCGATTGTCCGCGCCTCACCCGGCGAAACAGTGGTATCGCAACAGCCACCGCACGCACCCGAAACGAAGTGAAAATCGATGTTGTGGTTGGTGACGCTCTTTGCATCGTTGGCCAGCGTGAACCGAATCACGTCGCCAACCTTCACTCGCATCACCGGGCCGGGCACAACCCCGTCGAAGCTCCAGAGCGAACTGTAGGTCAGATTTGGCGCGATCTTCGCGCTCGTCTCCCGCACGGTCAGCTTGTATTCAACGATCTTGTTCTCGGCGCGCGTAATCGGCGCCGGCACCACAGGCGCGATCGTTTTCTCGCCCTGAACCACGCCGAGACTTGATTTCGGCGGAAGCTTCGCAACGAACTCGTCGAGAGGCGCTCGTTCCCGCTCGGAAGAGCCATGCTCCCCGCGCACCGACGCGACGGCATCCTGCCGAATCCCGATGAATCGACCGGCAAGGAGCAGCATCGCCGCGGCGATGAAGACGGACGCGACGACAGATCCACGGATAACAAGTCGCTGCATGAGCACTCCTCGGCCCTTAGGCCTCAACGCTAAACCAATTCTAGACCTTTATATCCAGAAATCAACGCCTGCTCCGGGTTGCTGGGACAATTGCGCTTATGCGGAAGAAATGGCGGACGCCAATTGCGTGATTGAAACAGTTGCTGCCTTGGTACGAGCAGGCTCGTGCGGGATCGTAAAAAGGAAAGTGGCGCCTGTGCCGGGCGTCGATCGAACTTCGATGGAACCGCCGTGACGCTCCACGATTTTTTTACAGGTGACCAAACCCAAGCCTACACCCTTACGCGTATGGCCACCCGGTACTTGATAGAACGGTTTGAAAATCCGCTCAGCATCTTCTGAGCGAATGCCAACTCCATTGTCCTGCACAGAGAATTGGCAAAATTGCTCCTGTTCCGCACCCGAGATGTGAATACGCGGCGCGGCTTCACTCCTGTACTTGATGCTATTCTCAACCAGGTTCTGAAACAGTTGCGTGATCAGCGTCGAATCGGCGCGGATCGACGGCAATGGGTCGTTCGAGATTTCCGCGCAGTTCCGTTCGAGGTCCGCCTTCAGGTTCTCTCGCACATTATTCAAAATGACGGCGCAATCGCAGTCCTGCAGCCGAAGGTCGCCCGCACCCACGCGTCCATAAGTCAAGAGGCTTTGGATGAAGCCACTCATTCGGGTGAGCTCAGTCCGAATTGAGGCAAGATGCCCGCTGCTTTCCACATCAGACTTGATCGCGCTGGAAGTGGAAAGCACTTGCGAAAATAATCCCACCGTGTTCAGAGGCCCGCGGAGGTCATGAGCAACGACGGAGGCGAAGCTCGTCAGTTCGCCATTGGATCGTTCGAGTTCCCGCGTGATCTCTTCTAACACTTGCGTTTGATGCAGGAGTGCTCGAATGACGGATGAACGGCGTTCGACTAGAAACAGTGCGAACCAGATAACGCCCGTGACCATTGTCCGGTCGAATGCTGATTTCCATGCAGGATATCCCGGGGGTTCAACAAAAAAGGCAATCCACGTCAAAACTGTGCAAAGGACCACCATCGCGAAAGGGAATTTGCGAGTGCGCGACCCCGCGGCGATAGCCGGCACAAGGCAGTATCCGATCGCCACGGTCGCACCGCGTGGCAGCATGACATCCGCAATGAAAAAACCCAACGTGATCGCGCCGCTGACAAGGTAAGTCCAACCCGGCGTCAACCAGAACTGTCGATTATTTCGACCCGCCATCCATGCACCACCCTTCTCCGCAGACGAGCTCGCACCCATTTAACGCCGAGGTGTTTCCCGATCATCAGCCCAAACCACATCAATCCACAAGCGCGCTTTGTCCGATTGCCAAATCAAATGTCGGCCATGGTGTCGAAGAACTCGTGATCCGAGTTGTAGCCGCCTTCGCCTTGGTAAACGTGTTTGAAGTCTGCCACAAATTCAATCGCCTGGATCCACTTGACCATTTTGAAGCCGAGCTGGTTCTCCACACGGAGTCGCAGCGGCGCGCCGTGGACGTCGGTGAGCGGCTTGAAGTTCATCTCGTACGCCAGCAAGGTCTGGGGTTGCCGGGCGTTCTCGATCGTGTGGCTGTCGTAATACTGACCGCCCTCCAGCCCTTCGCCGAAGGAGTAGAAGACGACTGCCCTGACGTTGGGTTTGGGGCGCACGAGCTTTATCAGCTCTGCCACGGGCACGCCGCCCCACTGGGCGATGCCAGACCAACCCTGGATGCAGTGGTGTAACGTGATTTGAGTGCGCTTGCTCATCGCCCGAATTTGTTCCAAAGACAATTCCACGGGATTCTCGACGAGTCCGCAGACCTTCAGCCGGTAATCCTTGAAGCCTCTCGCGACCAGCGCTTTCCATTCTTGGGAAGTCGGTAGTTTTCCATTGGGCCACATGAACGGCGAGATGTCTTCGACCGTGTACTCGGCCCGCGGTGCGTGGCGCGCGAGCAGCAGACGCAGGACGGGATTCACGAGCGCGTCACCCACGCGCTGAACGGCGCGCGGGAACAGCCACGTCGACCAGTTGGCCATCACGTTCAGCAGAAACAGGATGACCAAACCGCTCAGGCCGATGTACATGCCGAACCGCAGCAGGTTGTCCGTACCGATGACGATGTGGTTCATGTTGCGCACGAACCCGGTCAGGAACACCATCGAGACGTGCGCGATGACGAAGAGGACGTACGCGCACAGCAACAAAAAATGAATCGACCGGCCGACCTGCCGGTTGCCGGGCAGTTTGCGATACCAGGCGAAACGATTGACCAGCGCTGGAGACATTGCCGGTCCGGTCAGAATCGACAGCGGCGCGAGGATGAAGATCACGATGAAATAACTCAGTTGCTGTAGCGCATTGTATTGATAGAAACCATTGGGTTCCGGCGGAAGATGGAAGGTGGCGTAGTGAACGAACATCGCCCAGGCATCCGGTATGATCCGCCAGGAGGTCGGAACGATGCGATGCCAATGGCTCGTCGCGAATAGAAGCGTGATATAAACCGCGCCGTTCAACACCCAGAACAGAGCACTCACGAAGTGCCAATGCCGCGCCAGCCCCAGCGTATGCCGGCCACCGGGAAGACCGATCCACGGGCTCAAATACCGGGCATCATCCTTCGCGGTGTACAGTCGATCGAGAGGCACCTCAACCGGCGTGAAGCGCACCCACTCCGTCCCGGGAGTGCAGTGCACGTTCCAATACAGCCTGGGATGATCCATGAGAATCTGCAACCCGCTGCGGGCCAACAGGACCATGAACAAAAGGTTGACGTAGTGGGTGATTCCAATCCAAGCGGGAAAGCCATAGGGCAAAGTCGCCGTTTCGGGCGTGAGTTGCTGCGGCGCGGGTACCGTGGGAAGGCCGACCGTCATCCATTGCACGTATGCCGCAATGAGCGCGAGAACCATCGGCAACACCAGGGGCAAAAGGATCGAGAGCCGCACGCGCGGCGAGGTTGCAACAATGGCGGATGCGCTCGCGACCTGCGCATCACTTCTCCGAGCCCTATCATCGGATGTCGGCGGAAGATGTGCTGGTGCCGTCACTCGCCTATCCGCCGAAGAAGTTCTTGAGGGCGGCCAGCGTCGCTTGCCGGCCAACCGTTGCGATGGATTTCAGATTGGGCAAGTCCTTCGGGCAAACCACCACGCAATTGCCGGCCTTGCTGCAATCCGCAATGCCGCCCTCGCCCATCATCACGTCCAGCCGATCGTCCTTCAGCGCTTTGCCAGTCGGATGAACGTTGAATAAATTCACCTGACTAAAAATCGCAGCGCCCACAAAGCGGTTGGCTGGGGTGTATTGCGGACACGCTTCAAGGCAGCAGCCGCAGCTGATACAGCGCGACAGCGGATAGCGCTCTTCCTGCAATTCATCTGAGATGGTCGGTCCCGGACCAAGATCATGCGTACCGTCGATCGGGACCCAGCACTTCGCGCGCGCGAGGTCGTCAAACAGTCGCTGACGATCGACGGACAGATCGCGGACGATCGGGAATTTCCGCATCGGCTCGAGCGTAATCGGCTCGCCGGCAGCGCCCGCGCCGGAGGTCGGTTCGCTGAGCTTGTCCACCAACGCCGAACAGGCCTGACGCACTTTGCCGTTGATGACCATCGTGCAGGCGCCGCACACCTCTTCCAAACAGCCGCTGTCATAGACAACAGGAGTCGTCTTCGTTCCATCCGTGGTGAGAGGGTTGGCGGCGATGAATTGAAGGCAGGCAATCACATTCATGTTCGGCCGGCGCGGCACGGAAAACTCTTCCCAGCGCGGCAACGTATCCGGCCGGTCTTGGCGCCGTATGCGGAGAATGACCGCTCGCCCGGGGTTGGTTTGATCATTCATCTGTGCCACCTTCTCCTCATCAACGCCCGCCCTTATCGTCAAGCGTGTCCATATCCTGGAGGATCGCTGCATGGGAACGAATCCATCGAGGCCTCCTCGACGCGATCCGATATTCGGCGGCTCGATCGCGACGAAAGTGCCCTCACAGCGCCGCGCCTGGCGGGCTTGGATCCCGCCATTTCCGCCGCCGATCTTTTTCCAGCGGAATCGCGCCTCGAACGTGCGCCGTCCCTGCGTCCTTGTGGCCTGGTCATGCCGTCACTCAGCCCTTCCGATGCTCCAGAAACTCCTTCAGGGCCAAAGCGCCGTTATGCTCCTCGTCGTGTGCGGCGTATACGAGTGTGACGGTTCCCTGCTTGATTTTGTGGCGCAAGAAGTCCACCGCCTCCTTCTGCCCGCGAAGCTCCTTCCAATATCTCTGCTCAAACTTCTTCCATTTCGCGGGGTCATGGCCGAACCATTTGCGGAGTTCCGTACTTGGGGCCACGTTCTTCAGCCAAAGGTCCAGCGCCGCCTTCTCCTTGGACAGTCCTCGCGGCCAGAGTCGCTCGACAAGGATTCTTGAACCATCCTTTGGCGATGGCTTGTCGTAAGCTCTTTTGAGTTGAATCATTCGATTGACTCCTTGCCGCGTAACGGGTTCGCCTCTGGCACGAGTGAGGTTTCGGACTGATCGTCTTCGCAGTTGCCTCACGGTTGTCGGCGATCTCACCCAGCAGGTGCTTCTGCCTGTACGGTCACTGGATCGCGCCGCGCAAGGTTTCCACTGATACCACTTCGTTCTTTTGTATGAGCGCGCGGGCGGCGTCCACCTTTCCCCAGACGTTGCACATCATCGCGCCCCGCAGGCGGTTGCCGTCCAGGTAGTAAATCACACCGGTCTTGTTTTCCTCCTGCCAGTCCGCAAAGGTCGTCAGCCGACTGTCGATGTCGCCGACCGCTTCATATCCAAATTCGAACAGGTCAGAGAAGAAGAACGGAAGGGAGGTGAAGCGCTCGCGCGCGCCGGCCATGTTGCGACCGGCATGCTTGCCCTGGCTGACGGCGTTGTCCCAGTGCTCCAGTCGCCGCGGTCCGAAGCCGGCCTCCGGAAAGAGCGCGATATCGCCGGCCGCATAGATGTCCGGTGCGGAGGTCTGCAGAAACTCGTTTACGATCACCCCGTTCCCGACGGAAAGTCCGGCGGTTTGCGCGAGCGATACGTTCGGCGTGATGCCAATGCCCGCAACGACAAGATCGGTGCGGATCTCGCGGCCTGCCCGCGTCCGCGTCAAATACCCGCTTCTCTCCCGCTGAATCGACAGCGGAATATCGCCGTCGAGAATTTCAATGCCCTTGGCGCGATACTGCTCCGTCAAATAGCGTCCCAACGCTTCGGGGAACACGCGCGACACGAGCCACCGCGAAGGGAACACCATCGTCACTGCGAGCTTGTTCGTACGCAGTGACGCCGCGAGCTCCGAACCGATGAATCCGCCCCCGATAACCAGAACCGACTTTCCCTCGACCGCAGTCGCCCGCAACTGATGGTAATCGTGGAGCGTTCGGTAATAGCTGACACCCTCCAGATAGCCGCCCGGAATGTCCAGGCGACGTGGCGTGCCTCCTGTCGCCAGGAGCAGTCGTTCATAGTGATCGACGTTGCCCTGGCTGTCGCGGATCGTGTGCGCAGCCGCATCGATTTGCGTTACCTCGGTCGCGAGGCGCAGGTCCACCGCGTTCTTTTCGTAGAATGCCTCATCGTGCAGAACAATTTCTGCGACCGTTTTCCCTCCGGTCCAGAGTTGCTTCGACAAGGGAGGCCGGTCGTAGGGCGGATCTTTCTCCGCGCCGAGGAGGAGAATCGATCCCCGTTGATCGACTTCCCGGATGCCCTCCACCGCCGCCGCACCCGCCAACCCGCCTCCGATGATGACGTATGCGTATGTTTCCCTGGGCATGACTTGGACCTTCCTGGGGCATTCGTGTTTGATCCGCTACGCTGCGCTGTCCAACACGCGCTGGATCTTCTCGAGATCCGCATCTTTTCCGAACTCGATCACCGCTGCTTCCGGCGTGCCTCTGCACGAACTGGCGCCATCCTCCAATTTGAACGGAATATTGTTCTGTCGAAGCAGTTCTTCGACGGGACTGATGCGCGCAGGTTCGATCATGATGTACGCACCACACCTCTCATCAACCCGGACATCAATCCGTTCGCCAGTGAAACCGTCCCACATACATATTCCTTTCAAGAATCACACTCCGATAAGACAAGTGCTCTTCCAAACAAAGAGACTTCCGATATTCGCGTGCGAACTCGTTCCCTCGTTCGCCGCGTCTACGCATTCTCGTTCTTCTCGATCTGGTCCGGCATCAGCAGAGCGCGCACCGGCAAGTCGGAAGAATGCGGCTGAAACTCAACCTCGAACGCAGTGTTCGGGTCGAACCATTTGCTGCAAACAACCCCCAAGTCTCCGCGGTGAAGTCCTATTTCGGGAAGATCTCTCGTCAACCGCACGAGCTCTTCAGGGTTTATCTGCATCATTGCGCCACCTTCACTTCCGACTTTTCATTCCGAACCTGCGAGATCATCTCCATCGCTAACACAGAATGGGCGACAGACCCTCCTGCGCGCATTTCGGCCGCGACCCAGATCGCTTCCATAATTGCTTCGGGCGTCGCCCCATGCCGCAGCGCGGATCGAGTGTGCCCGACGATGCAATAGGGACACTGGGTCACATGCGCGACGGCAACAGCGATCAGTTGTTTCGTCTGTGCAGAGATCGCCCCGTCGGCAAAGACGCGCTGGCTAAATGCTTTGAATGCTTCCGCTGTCTTCGGCGCCAGCGCATTCCGTTCCTCAACGAACTCGCTGGTGGTGGTCGGATAGATCGGTGTTTGCGGTGACATGACGTGAAGCTCCTTCCTTTCGATGATTGTTTGATGCTTTCCGTTGGCGCGCAGAACAAATCACGCAGACCGCGCAAAACGTCCGCTGAGTCGTCCCAGCGCCAACGCGCCGAGCAACAGACCAAAGTCTCGCAGCGCCACGTCATAGTGCGGCAACGGGTTTGATGCGGGAATTAACAGCAGGTTCACGATGATGCCGAGCAGCCAGACCGCCACGACGTATGAGAAGATCCGTGGGCGAAGCGCTACGCCGATGCCTGCGATGATCTCAATGACGCCCACGATGAGCATGAAGGCGTGACCGTGCCCAGCGAGGACACGATCGACCACGGGGGCCAAGTAGTTGTCCCAGTTGACGAGCAAATGGAAGAACTTGTCGGCCCCCGCGATGATCGGCGCCGCAATGAAACCCACCCGCAAGAGTTGATAGGCCTGATACGCGGGATCGCTAAGTGCAGCCTGATTGCGGGTGAATCGAGTTCCAAGAGGCGATGAGAGGGTTACTTGATCCATTTGGGCTCCCTGTAAGTTTGGATACAAACGACCCTAGACCTATCCACCGTAATAAGTCAACATATAATTTGACTTATTGAATGATAGAGTAATTCAATACATTGTGACGAATCCAAAGGAGCAACATGGATCCTCAGCTGTTTGAGTCCAGTCGGGGAGAAATACTGCGCTTGTTGCGCCGCGCGCCCCACTCGGTCAATGAATTGGCAAAGGCCCTTGGCGTCACGGACAACGCCGTGCGAGCGAGCTTAGCGCGACTCGAACGCAGTGGCCTGGTCCGACAATCGGGCAGGCGCCCCGGTTTTCGCAAACCAGAATCGATGTATGACATCACTCCAGATGCAGAACGGCTCTTCGCAAAGGCATATGCACCGGTGCTGCAAACCTTGCTCGCGGTGCTTGAGGCGGACTCAGGTGAAAAGGAGTTGATGGTCCGGCTGCGCGAAGTGGGCCGACGACTGGCCGCACCATACCTTCACTTAATGAAAGGTCTTTCACTCGAACAACGCATGAAGAAGACGTTGCAGATCCTGGAAGATTTTGGCGGCTTGGCAAAACTTGAGCAGAGCGATAGCCAGGTTTTCGTCATCGGTTTTGGCTGTCCATTCTCTGAAGTGGTTACGGAGCATCCGCGCCTCTGTGTTGTCGTACAGGCGCTGGTTGCCGAATTGAGCGGACGCGCGGCCAAGGAACAGTGCGATCGGTCTGAGCGCCCAAGGTGCTGCTTTGTCATCCAATAAGACAGATGCGAAGATGGACTGTCCAGGGCCCCGAAGACGATCTACTGGATCTGTGCAAGTAAAAGTCGGGATGAGATCCCAAGCGCTGAAGCCCAATCGATTACGGTGTGACCCCCCGCCCGACCACATCAATTTGTGCACGGGTAATCGCCATGCCTTCGCTGTCGCGTCGCCAACGCGGCTTGAGCGTTGCAAAGCTGATCGATCAATTCCGTGAGCACATCAGCGACTATTGCCGTCATCCCGATGGCACTCCGAGTGAAACGCATGTTCAAATGGGCGGTAGAGAACGAACTGCTGGTCTGGAGATCGACATCACGCGCTGCAAAGCGTTGAGGGGTTGAAGAGAGGTCGCACGGTTGCCCGTGATCCCGAGCGGCTTCTCCTTCTATAGCTTACTGCGCCTCGAAATTGCCATACCAGACTTTCTCCACCGGCAGAGGGGATTCGCTAATCTTTAGGTTTCGCAGCGCCTTGGCGAACTCGTCCGGCGGAAGCGGCGAGCGGACGAACGTCACCAGCGGAGTCACGATTAGCTCTGCCTTTGCGCTCAGCGACACCGCGTTGGTCATGAGATCGAAGCACTCGATTGCTCCAGCCGATGCGGGGAATGTGAGGGCCAGCGCCTTGGGCTGCTCGCGCGCCGCATAGAGGTACCCCTTTGTCCCCGAGCCATCGTGGAACAGGTACAGGTCCAACCGCGGGTCTATGGCGCAGCGCGAGGCGTACTGACAGTTCTCGAAAAAGTGAGAGACGATTGATTGCGCGACAGCGCCGCTGCGCAGTCCACCGTCGAATTCGACGTTGTCCTTTCCGCCCGCGCCGCGCTTGGTCGGCTGCGAGGGAGAGCAGTTGGTGAAGCGGCTGAAGTAATAGAAATATTTCTGCATCTGCCCGGCGGAGATCGTAAAGAGCAGATTCTTCTCCATGATGTCGGTGAACTTGATCAGGTCGGGCCGCTGATGCCTGGGCCACCATTCATCACCCCCTTGGATACTCTCGGCGGTGGGCAGGGTTTTGTAGAAGCTCGGCGGCGTGGGACCCGTTTCGGTGTTCCACCCGGGCTTCTTGTACTTCTTCAGATGCTCACCCCAGGGGAGAAAGAACGCGAGGTTGTTGTTGTAGAAGTGAGCGGTAATAACGTCGGCGTAATCGAGACCGTGCGCTTTGACCAGCTCCGGCAGATACTGCGGACGGTTGCTGACATATTGGCCTTTGTCGTCGACATAGATGCGGTAATCGGTATTGATGCCCACGATGCAATCCGGATCCGCCTTCTTCGCGGCGGCAGACATCGCCTTGTAGACCCAACCGATCTGCTCGGGCGTGAAGTTGTAGTACGGCTCGTTGGTCAGTTCGTAGTATTTCACCTTCCCTTTGTAGTGGCTAACGATCGCGAAGGTGTAATCGGCGACGTCCTTAAGGAACTGATCCTTCGCCGAATCGTCCCAATTTTCGCTGTGGCCCTTTGCGCGCTCGCCGACGTTGGGAGTATTCTTGAGCGCCCAGTTGAGGTCCTGCTGATTCGTCCAGCAGATTTGCAGAACCAGCGACACACCCGCCTTTCGAGCGTTCTCCACCTCTTCATCGTGGAAGACGAATTTGCCTTGCTCGGGCTCCGCCAGGTTCCATCGGGCAATGAACTTGCTGAGCGCCCAGTTGAAATTGGCGCGTTTGAGAATCGCGAGCGTGTCGGGCCTTAGGTTTGTGTCGGTACCGAGGAAGCCGGCTTCGTACATCTGATTCAGATGCTCATTGGGCGGAAGAACAGAGTAGACCAGCTCCGCCGGGCCCGAGTTGCTTCCCTCAACGCTCGCAAGAAGGCGGAAGATGCCGCGCTTTTTGTTGAAGAGGTCGATCGACTGCTCGATATTCTTTCCCTTCGCCAGATCGACAGATGCACTGCCCTTGTCCACTTGCCGATCAAACAAGTCCGTAACTGTGTAATTAACCTTCGCGATCCCGCTGGTTTCGTCGGCGTTATAAACCAGCAGATCCAGCCGCGCGGGCTCGGTGTCGTAGTAAATGTTTCCCGGGACGGGAGAGCGAAAACCAACCTGCACCGGTTCCGCCGCGGCATAGCCGCTCAGTTCGCCTTCTTGGAGCTGCACCGCATCGATCCACACGAACCCCGGCGTCTGATCATCGCTGTGGTACTCCAACTTGATGTGATAGGGCCCGAGCGCTGCTTCAGGCAACTCGCCGGTGACACTGAAACGCGTCCACTGAGTCGTCAGCTTCGCCACACTGCGGAGCGGGAGCGTTTCCTGCTCCAGCTTGGCGCGGCCGCGCGGATCCTTGCCGATCGCCCCCAACCCCGCCAAGCCGAACGTCACATTCCGCGGCTTATCCGCCTTCATAAAGAGCGACAGCGTGTATTTCGCGCCAGCCTTCAGGGGATACGACCGCGACTCGATCGCGAACTGCGTCCGCGAAAGCTGCGGTGCCACCTGCACCAGCGTTGTCGGGATCTTGAGGCTGGACTTGCCATCCACCGCGGTCGTCGCATCGTAGTACAAATTCCAACTTGCGCGGGATGGCTGGCCTCCGAGCGCCACGCCCCAGGCATGGCCCACCCCGACCTCAAAGCTCGAATCATCCAGCAGGTTGTCCCTCCCTTTGCGTTCCTGCGCCCCGGCTGCTGCGGCGCAGATGAACACCATGAAGCCCATGGATATACAAAAGCGAAACATAACGGATCTCCTTGGGAACATCCCGACGCGCCCGGGAGCATCCGGCACAAATGTCTCTGGCGAAGCTACTACTAATGCCCCGTGGTCAACTGATAGGAATCTCGATTCACTTTCGGCTCGACCTTGGAAGTAGGCGCGATGGCATTCGATCAGACGATAACGCTTGGGACCGCAGTTAATTCCGTGTGCGCCGCAAATTCATCTGTAACGCCGTGGCCGCGCGATTCGATCTGCGCTCGGCGAAAAGTTGATCACTCGTCCAGTGGATCGGCGAACGGACGCCTCGGCGAAGGCGTATCTCCTGGCCGAAGCCGGCATCGCCGATGAACCGGACGCTCATGGCCGCCGGCTGCACTTCCACTCGTTTCGTAAGACGTTCAACACGCAGATGCAACGGTGGAACCTGCCGGAAGCGATCATCATGCAGTGTCTCCGCGTAACAGATCGAAAATTGATCGATCGCACCTACCTCGATACGGACGCCCTGAAGCCCGTGGAAATGTGCGTGGTGCCTTGGAGTCCATCGCGCTGACAAATGCGCTCACCAGCCGCGCGCACGGATGGTCACGCGGTGTCAGAGCCTGTCCATGCCACTGATCCGGCGGGCATCAGAACGACTCGATAAATTCGGTGGAAAATGAAAAAACAGCCGGGAAAATCGACGCAGATAAAACAGGCGGGAAAACTGGGGCACTAGGATTCGAACCTAGACAAAGCGCTCCAGAGGCGCTTGTGCTACCGTTACACCATGCCCCAAATTGTTCCCCCATAGAATAGGTCTCGCGGCATGAAGGTCAAGGCGGCTACTCGACCTTGCCTTTGTCTTTTTTGCCGCCCTGCTTGCTCGTGTCGAGCTTCAGTTCGGCGCGGCGATCGGCGCCGTTCTTCGCGGTCCATTCGAGCAGCCATTCCTTGTCGTTCGCCTGGCCGGTCCATTCGCTGCCAAAAACCGCGGCCTCACCCGCGACGACATCGGTCACCTTCGCTTTGATCTTTCCGTCTTTGTCGATCGTTCCTTCGATCTTCACGGACATCTTCTGGCCGTTTGATTCAGTCGAGAATGTCGCTTTGAAATTGCTTCCGTCGCGATCGGTGACTCGCGCATGGCAAGGGCGATCCTTGCTCTGAGCATGCCGCGGATCGCGCAGCAGCGTCCCCGCCCAACGCGAATCGTCAGGCAGGATCGTGGCAGAGGACTGCGACGACGGCGCCTTGCTCGCCGCCAAGAGACATGCGCTCACGACACCCAAAATCAAAACGATGCGCCCCATGACTCCTCCTTTTGCAGAGAATGCTCGTGCGAGGGATGGAAGACGTCAAGAAAAACTTCGAAAGACGCGATTCTCCTACGCGAAGGACGATGTGCTTGCCCGCGCTCCGCTCGTCGCGCGCCGCTCTTCGCGTTCCTTTGCCACGCGTGCTTCGTATCCGCTGCCTCGGTAGGCCTGAAGGGGATTCGGGTCGATCCCCTTCTTCTTGCGCCACTCCGCGAGCATTGGACGAACGTCGGTTGCGAACGCATCTTTCAAGCAGTTCTCCGCATCGACCACATTGCAGCGTGATTGCGCGTCGCGGAGCTTTTTGCGATCAACGATGCATGCTTTAGCGAAGAGTTCCTGAGCGGTCGTGACAGTTTGAATCATCGCCTCAATTTTGGGCTTGAGGTTGTGACACTGATCGACCATGTACGCGATGTGCGACACGTCGCGATTGTGCAGGTCGGCGGCGTTGCGAATCTCGTGGAAGATGCGGAAGACCGCGTAAGGATCGATGCTGCCAAGGGTCAGGTCATCATCGGCATATTTGCGATCGTTGAAGTGAAATCCGCCGAGCAGATCTTCGTCGATCAGGTATGCAACAATGTGCTCGATGTTGGCGCCTTGCAGGTGATGTCCGGTATCGACGAGCACTTTCGCATTCGGGCCCGCGCTTTGTGCGAACATCGCGGCCATTCCCCAATCCGCGATGTCGGTGTGATAAAACGCGGGCTCAAAGGGCTTGTACTCGACGAGCATCGTCATGCCTTTCGGCATGGCGTTGTGCCACTGGCGCAGCGCCCCTTCCATGCGGCGCTTGCGCGTGACGATGTCGTCCTGGCCGGGGTAGTTGGTTCCATCGGCAAACCAGAGGCTCAGCAGGTTGCTGTTCACCGCGCGGGCGATGCCGATCGATTCCATCACGTGGCGATGCGCCCGCGACTGCGCGTTTTCATCCGCACTGCACACGCTGCCGAATTTGTAGACCTGATCCTGAAACAGGTTCGGATTGATCGCGCCAATGCGGATGCCATTCTTCGCCGCCAGCTTCGCGGTCTCCTGCGCGTCGACCCCGACTGAAAAATCCCACAGCACATGGACCGCGACGCTGGGGCAGCAGCCGGTGTATTTGTGAACGGTGCCGGCGTCGGCAAGCTTCTCGTCGATCGTCGAGGCCGCCGCCGGCTGGAGGAATTTGCCGAAGCGCGTGCCTGTGTCGGCATAACCCCAGCTGGGCGTTTCGATGTTGAACTGGTCGAGCAGTTGAAAGAGTCGATCTTGTTCCATGGCGTTCACCGCCGCCAAGGATAGTCCGGCGCCCGTTTACAGGGAAGGCGAGAGGTTCCTCGCGAAAAGCGCGCCGGTTGTATGCGTCGTGCGCGTGCCGTGCGCGATCAGCACGTTCATCGCGCGACGCCGATCGAGGCGGATCGCGACGTCGAGCATCGTTTCGCCGTTGGGCGCGTGATTCGGATCAACGCCGGAGGAAAGAAGCAATTTGATCAGCTCCACGTTGTCGCCATTGACGGCGTTGTAGAGTGCCGTGATGCCCGTTTCGGCTTCGAGGTTCGGATCCGCCCCGCGCTCGAGCAGCAGGCGAACAGCTTGTTCATTCGACTGGCTATCGCATGCGACCATCAGCGGAGTGAGGCTCGCCATGTCGCGCGCATTGATGTCGGCGCCTTGATCGAGCGCGCGTTCGATGCCGGCGAGATCACCCGAGCCGCTGGAGCAGAACAGCAGCTCGTCGCCGCGCGGATTGCCCGCGAGATGATCCCACAGCATCTCGCCGCGCCAGAACATCAGCCCGAACACCAGGACAAGCGCGATCGCCAGCAGCCGTCCGACGCGGCTTTCGCGAAATGCAGGCGCACCGAGATTGTTCGAGAGCATTGGCTTCCCGCTTTCATAATTACACGGAGGTTTATTTCCCACCCATGGACGACCCGACCCAGCAATTCTTCCCGCGACACGGGCCGGACAAAGCCGCCATCCTTAAGCTATACGCACAGCTTATCGGGATATTACAGAATATTCGCGGCTATAATTTTAATGGCCAGCGCCACTCGGGAACGGACAAAATCAGGGTGATTTTGCCGGGGAAGTTGAAGTCGCCGGCGCGGTTCGTGGTGTACCGGCGACGAGGTCATCACCTGTGCCCTTTGCGTCAACCATGTCGGGCCCGACGCTGTACAACACGTAAGCACTTCCCCCAGACTCATATCGAAACGGTTCATCAACGAACGGATCCACGGGCATGTTGCGCAAATACTGCGGTGACAACTCCGCGAGTGCGCGCGGGTAACTGCCGTGCTCCAATTTGTACATCGCCAACCCGGTCGCGACGCGCGTCAGGCGCAACTGCGCTCGCGCGGATTCATCCTTCACCACATTGTTCATGAGCGCCGGCAGAAGCATCATCGCCGGCCAGTCAGACGACAGAAAAACAGCCACCCGATTTCGCTTGGCGAGACTGTTCACATCCTCTTCCCAAAGCTGTACCGCATAACGCCGTTCTTTGTAGGTTGACTTGCGCTCGGCGGCCAGTGCGCCGTCGTAGAATGCATTGAGCCGCGCCATGCAACCATCGTAGTCGACTGGAAGAAACTGCGTGCCGATCCGCGAAGCGAGCGACGCCTGCGCAGACTGCGGAGCCTCGGGTCCCATCGGTTTGAGAATGACATCCAGCGAAAACGCCACTCGCGACGGCCCTCCCTTCGCCATCCATTGCATCAGATCGAGCGTCATGTAACGCTCGCCCGCATCGACCGTGTCGAGCGGCGAAGGAAGATCACCCATTCTCACCAGCTCATCGTTCATCGCCCGGAGATCGCTGGCCGAAAGCTTCCCAGTTGAAACCGCGAGACGATCGAACTCGCACGCCTTCGCTTCGAGGCCAAATGCCATCACCCGCTCGACCAACGTTTGCGACTGGCTGATCAGGCGCGTCCATCGGTGCACCGCCATCGCGTTCTCGAGGTATCCCGCGCCGTCTCCCGCATCGAGGCGAATCATCGCGCGGGTGAGCAGCGCCTGACACGACTGCCTCAGCCGAAGTGCGTGCTTCAGATACACTTCGATGAGCATGTCCGGGTGATAACCCGCGTCGAACGGAATGAAGAATCGCGAGCGATGCGAGCCTTCGACGATGAGATCGAGCGGGCGCTGATTCTCTGCGACCCACGCGCGCGTCTTCGGGCCGATGACGATGGGCCACTTTGAATGACTGTTAATTTCGTCCGTCAGTCCCGGCTCGCTCGTGTCATTAAATGGTTTGAAATACTGCCCGCTTTCAGGGAGCGGCTCCATCCCCAGCCGGTCGGTCACCCCGTTGGGTGGTTGTTTTGGTGAAAGCGCCTCCGGGCCGAAGGCGCGAAGTGCCGGTATGGCGGCGTTATTCTCCGGCGTCACGCCTCGACCAAACAACTCGTCCACCGCGGCGCAATAATCGATCCGGCCGTCAGCCATCTTCGGCTCGATGATTCGCGTCGTTTCATACGACGGATGGATCGTTCGCCGAACCTGCACGAGCACAAGATCGAGTGCGAGCAGCACCAGCACAAACGAACCAAGATAGATCGCGGCGCGGGTGGCGCGCCGCTGCGGAAGACGCAGCTTCATACTCATCTCCAGGGATTTGCGATCACTTCACGAAGCCCGCCCAATCGCCGTCGGCTCGCGCGAACGCGGTGAGCGAATCGCCGGCGCGTTGCGGGATGATCTGAGCGAGTGGCGGCGAGGTTGTCGTTCGATTGGCCGGGGATTGATCTGCCATGCCGACGCAAACCATCACGACGATGACGACCGCCGCCGCGAGTCCCGATCCCATTGCGCTCATCAGGCACCAATCGCCAGCGCGTCGCGACGGAGTTGTCGCCGTTTGCATCAGCGAATGAATTCTGCCATTGCTCAGCGCTTTCGGACGCATCGCGAGCAGTTCACGTTCGAGATTGCTCGGCGAATCGCTCATGGTTCCACCTGCTCCGACAACTCGATCTCCAATCGGGCGATCGCATATCGATAGCGCGAAGCGGCCGTGTTCGGCGAGATCGCCAGCGCCTCGGCGATCTGTGCAAACGTCAGCTCGCCCCAGATCTTGAGAACGATCACCTCGCGCTGATCGCCCGGCAGCTGATTGAGCGCCGCCTCGATGGCCGCATCGCGCTCGCCGCGCTCCGCCACATGCTCAAACATCGGCTGCGGCTCGTTCGCGCGCCGCTCGTGAGCCGTCCGCCGTCGTTCTCCGCGCCCCAGATCCATCGCGGCGCTTCGAACACATGCGTACAGATACGCGACCTCATCGCGCGCGGAACGCCGTGACTTCCAGAACTTCAGGAATCCGTTCTGCAGCGCGTCGTCCGCGTCGACACTGCTCGCCGACCACTGCCGCGCGAACAAGAGGAGCGCGGCCCCATGCCGCTGCAACCACGCTCGCCATCGGTCCGCTTCGTCTGCCAATTCGCGTCCTGCAGAAAAGACGCCAGTGAATCTGGCGTTTGTCTATGGAAAGTGGGTTTTCAAATCGGAAAGCGGACGGGATCACCGCTGATCAAGCCTGCGAAGCTTATTTTCGGTCTCAATCTGAGCGCGAATCGCGATCGGCGCAGACAAATGCCAGCGAAGCGTGTCGGCATCGTCCTCGTCATTGCGGTAGAATGCGCGGAACAATTCCACCGCGGGCACGATCGGCCCGCAGAATCGCTCAACGTTGGCTGCTTCCCCTGCTCGAATGTGCCCCTCTCGAATCACGCGGCAATAAAGTCCCGGTCGCTCCGCGGCGCGGAATCTTTCGGGGAACTTCGGATCCTTCATGCGCTTCGCCAGCGTTCCGCACGGAATTCGCGGCGCGGTGACTTCGAGAATCACTTCGTCGAAATGAAACCGATCGCCAATGTTGTATTCGCTGCTGACGAGATCGCTGATCGTCAGATTCTCCCCAAACGTCCCCACCGCGAGCGCCTCCGCCAGCTCGCATGACCACCATTCGTAATCCACTTGACCGTAGATGTAGACCGCCTGGTCCGCCCCGCCGTGATGCTTCGTGCAGCAAACCGAATCGCCATCGATCCCTAGCGCCTGCACGCGCACCGGCAACAAAGTCGGCAGTTTGCGGATGCCGGTGGGGTCGCGCATTCCGGGCAAACGCGTTGGCGAGCCGATGTTGACGCTGAGCACCTTCATGATCGAACTTCGCAAAGACCTTGCCGGCATCCGGCGGTCACGTCACCGAGTACTACGAATCGAACCCATAGCGGACCTTCTCCTTCCGCGGCGTTCGGACTTCGGTCCAGCGGCTGAAGAAATCGGCAGCTTGCGTCAGATCAGGCGTAATGACGCCGGTGTTGCCGTACCATCGAACGCGAATCGTGCCATCCGCCATGCGCTGAACCGGTTGCTCAGGCGTGTACGCGGGCGGAGCGATCAGCGTGCGATGGTCGGCTTCAATCGACCCGCCTTTGATCAATGCATCGAGCGTCGCTCCAGCCTGAGCGGTTAAGCCGATGTCCATGTAACCAAAGAATTCATGCACCACGCCGCCGCTCGGGTTGCTCGGCACGTAGACTGGCTCGTGCGAGCGCTCATCTTCCAAAGTATGCTGCTTGACCGGCTGCATCCAGGCCACGTCGGCCCGATCGAGTTGCAATACGACGGTTTCGAACGGATCACGATCCGACCACCGTCGCGTGCACCGCAGCCACAACTGATCGCCAATCACGCGACAGAGCCAACTCGACGGATCGATCGCGCGACGATACGAAAACCACCCCGCCATCGCGAAGAACAGGCAGATCAGAGCGATTACATAGCAGAGCACGACCGGCACAAAGCCCCTCGGGAATCGGCCGAAAGCGAAAAGCAGCGCGATAACGCAGCACGCAAGCCCGCCGAAGAAGACGCTCAATCCGCGGCCGCATGACTCCCTGAACAGGATGTCCGGCTCTCGCATCGGAACTTCTTTGAGCGTCAGAATCTTCATGACGATTCGCGGGATAAGATCGGGCGTCGCTGTCGGACTTTCGATTATAAATTCGTCGCCCGCCGCTACCCGGACTATTCCCCGAAGCGCACCCCGCGGCGTTCTTTGCCGGCCGCTGTAACGATGATGGCGAGGATGAAAATCGCCGCGACGGTCATCGTCATCGCGTGCGAGAAGCTCGAGTGTTCGGCGATCTTGGATTGCAGCGTACCGATCGACGCGGCGATCAGGTTCCCGCATTGATACGCGAAACCCGGCAGAAACCCGCGAACGTTGTCGGGCGCGAGCTCGTTGATGTGGGCGGGGATCACGCCCCACGCGCCTTGCACCATGAACTGCATGATAAACGCGCCGGTGACGAGCAGGCCGATCGATTGTGAATGCGCCCACAGTGGAATTGCGAGCAGCGCGCCGATGAATGCGACGATGATCGAGGCGCGCCGGCCGAAACGATCGGACGCGAGACCGACGAGCACTCCGCCGGCAATCGCGCCGATCATCGAGATCATGACGACGTTCGTGTAATGCTGCGCATCGATGCCATGGTCGGTTTTCAGAAACGTCGGGTACATGTCCTGCGTGCCGTGCGAGCTGAAGTTCATCATCGCCATCAGCGCGGTGAGGTAGAGAAACAGCTTCCAGTTCGATGCGATTCCGCGGCCGAGATTCGACCAGCTCTCCGCCTTGCTCTTCTCCCACACTTCCGATTCCCGCACGCCGAAGCGGATGAATAGCGCGAGCAATGCCGGCAATCCGCCGAGGAAAAACATCGGCCGCCAACCCCACCGCCCAAGAAAGAAATGCGCCGCCACCGCCGCGAGCAGATACCCAAATGCGTAACCCTCCTGCAGCAATCCCGACAGCACCCCGCGCCACCGCGGCGAGACTTTCTCCATCGCGAGCGACGCGCCCACGCCCCATTCGCCGCCCATGCCGATGCCAAACAGCGCCCGCAGAATCAGAAAGGTCGTGAACGAATGCGCAAAACCGGTCGCCACTTCGACGACGGAATAGAACACCAGATCGATAATCATCGGCAACCGCCGGCCGAACCGATCCGCCATCAACCCGAAGATCAGCGCCCCCACCGGCCGAAACATCAGCGTCAGCGTGAGCGAAAACGCCAGCTCGGTCTTGGTCTTGCCAAACTCCGCCGCGATTTGCGGAAGCGCGATGACCACGAGAAAGAAATCAAACGCATCGAGCGTCCACCCCAGAAACCCCGCCAACAGCGCACGCGTGGCGTCGCTTCGTCGCGTCGACTCATCAGACGGTGGCGAAATGCTTTGTGACATGCGCGAGTATCTTAACCACGTCCGCGGCTTAGACCGTCAAAAGGCTCAACGACGATTCCGCGAAGGCATTCCGCAGTTGCTTGATGTCGGTCGCGGCGAGATTACGCAGGGCGGCGGGAAGCGTCTTGCCGGGTTTCATGAAGTACCGGCACGCTGCCAGGAACAAGTCGCGCTGGGCCTCGCTTTCGACCTCGAGGGCTTCGGGAAAAGTGGAGTCCAGGATGGTGACGCCTTCATCCGAAATCTCCGTCAATTCTTCCAGCCAGCGAAGGACAATGGCGATGGGCTCTTTGCGGGGAAATCGTTGCTTCACGAGCGAGAGCAAATCCGCGCGCGTCGGCGCGTTCATCAGGAGCGCGAGGAAGAACCGATGCTCGGGCTCGATGATCGTGCTGCGCCAACTTTTGATGATGCTTCGCCGAACCTCTTCTTTCAGGGTCGATGCGACGCCGGCGGCGATGGCGCCGTGCTTCTTTTCAAATACATGGAGCACGGGCTTCCACTGTTCGATCTGCTGTAGATACGCCATGCTGTGATGCAGCACGGAAAACCCGCGCTCAAAATCCAGGTCGGCGATCATCTCCGTCACCAGTTCCGCATAGCCCGTGTCTTCGGCCTGCTCCAACACTTCGAGCAGTTGCTTGCGACGCATCGTGAGCTTGTCGCTGAAGTGCGGATCGATGGCGATGTGCGGCGGCAGGTAATTGAACTGCGGGCCGGTACCGGGATCGTGCTGCGTGCGCACGACCACCGTGACCGACGGCGAATCGAGATGGAACAGCGAGTGAATGTCGTCCTGGCCGGATGTGATGGGCACCGTGCTTCCCGATTCCAAAAGCTTGATCTCCTTCAATCGCACGTCGCCGACGCGCAAGTAAGGCGTAATCGACTGCGCTTTCTCAAACCCATAATGAGCATGAATGCTCGCCCCGTGCATCACGTGAAACGCGCCGGAAAACTCATGCTGGTGAATGGCGGTGGTTCCGTCCATCCAGAATAGGAGCTGGATATAAAACCGCGGGTGACTGTACGCCACGATTTCCGGCTCGCCGAAGTCCGAATCGGTTTGAAAGGGTTGATCTTCTTCAAGTAGAAAATCACGCATGAGCGCGGACAGATCGACCCGACTGGCAGGTGGATTTTTGTCGAGCGCCGATCGCGCGATTTCGGGAAACTTGGCCAGAGAAAAGTTCTCGCGCTTCCAACGCGCCAAAACTGTATCCCCCAGCTCTTTGAAAAATGGCAGCATCGGTTCACTGTACCACGATCGAACAAATCGGTTGCACCACTCATCCACGCACCGGGGCGAACGCACGCGACCATACACGGGAGGGCGACGCCACTCCTTTCGCGTTCTCAGTTGTTCAATCGGCCCGGAAGCTCTGTGAGTTCCGGTCGCACAGGCATTCTTGCCTGTGATGCGACGATGTACTCATCGACGCATATCGGCCGCGGATTACCGCGTCCGATCACCGACAGGAATGTCGGTGCCACCGTTCACCATTCTCGCGAGAACGCGAAAGGAGTGGGGCGAGGCTCCCACGGAGCCGTTATGCGTCGATCGCAAAAACGGCTCGGCGGGAGCCTCGCCCTCCCAAAATGGTCACATGCGATTGCCCTGATTCACGCACGCCGCCGCCCTGCCGGCGAGAAAGCCCGTCGCCCAGGCCCACTGAAAATTGAATCCACCAATTCGGCCGTCGCAATCGAGCACTTCGCCGGCCAGATACAAGCCTTGAACCTTTCGTGATTGCATCGTGCGAAAATCGATCTCGTTGAGCGGCACGCCACCGGCGGTCACCTCGGCATAGTTCCAGCCCCGATGCTGAACAACCGGCAGCGGAAGCGCGGTGAGCGCATGAACCAGCGCGCGCCGCGCATCGCGAGACAACTGACTCGCGACGGTCGTCGGATCGATGCCAGCATGCCTCAAGATCGTTGCCGCCGTGCGCTCGGCAAATCGCTGCGACAGGTGCGTGACCATCGAGGCCTTCGGGCGATTTGAAGCCGATTGAACCAACCACCGCTCGACCTGTTGAAAGCTCTCGCCCGGAACCAGGTTGCACTGCAACGTGGGCGAGACGCCGGTTTCCGACGCGACCGTCCAGTGTCGGCTCGCGTCCATGACAACCGGCCCGCTGATGCCGAAGTGCGTCCAGAGAAGACTGCCCACTCGATGATCGATTCGCTTCCCATTCGCGAAGACCGACAACTCCACATCTTGAGAAAGTCCCGCCAGCTCGGCATGAAACATCTGCGGCGAAAGGACGAGCGGCACGAGCGCCGCATACGTCGGCGTAACCGTATGACCCAGCCGGCGAAGAATGTCCCACCCCAACCCGTCGCTGCCGCTTCGCGGGAGTGATTTCCCGCCCGTCGAAACGATCACGCGAGGGCTGCGTAATACGCCATTGCTGTGGGTGATCTGGAACGAATGGTCGGCATCCGTCGGCCGAGTGATTGTCGTCACGCGATGGCTTGTCAGAAGCGCAACGTTCAGCGCTCGACAACGCTCGAGCAAAGCCCCAAGCACCGCCCGCGCGGTGTTGGCAACGGGAAACAGCTTTCCCGTCGGCTCGCGTTTCAGCTCGACCCCCATCGACTCAAACCAGCGAACAGTCGCCTTCGCATTGAACGCGGAAAGCACGTTGCGAATGATGGTTTGCGAGCCGTTGAAATCGCTGGGGAATACTTCGTGATGTGTCACGTTACAGCGGCCGCCGCCGGCGACAAGAATCTTCGCGCCCAGCGTCTTCGCCCCATCCAGGACGACGATTCGTGATCCCGAAGGTGCAGCTTCAGCCGCAAAGATCGCCGCCGCTAACCCCGCAGCGCCCCCGCCGACGATCGCGATGTCTGCGGTATCGCTTTCCATGTCACCAAGCCGTCGCCACCGTGCGGCGCCATCTGCGCCCGAGCGCGCCGTGACCGTCGTTGTGGATTTTCACACGTTGATCAACATTCGGGGTGGGACCGACGACGAAGAAGGAATCCGCCGCCGCAGATGCAGAGAGGTTATCGCCCCTTCGACTCACGAGTACATTCGCTCAGGGCATTCGACTCGGCGGTTGCGGGGCCTGCCATGAGCGAGGTCCCACTCGTTCGAGCTTGGCCTGCCATGAGCGAGGCCGTACTCGGCCGAGTCGAATGGAGCTACGGGGATTCGAACCCCGAATTCAACCATGCCATGGTCGCGTGATCCCATTTCACTATAGCCCCGATGATCGGGCGATCGGAACTTTAGTCGGGTTCGGCGGCAAGTTCAAGTCGCGCGGTGACGATCCTGATGACATCAGACAGATCCTGCGAAGACGCAAGCGACGGTTCGCGGTGTTGCGCTGGGCGACGCTTGCGGAATCGCGACGTTACTTTGCAGCGACAAGTTCGTCGTGCGGAGCGGGCGCGACTTGGAGTTGGATCGCGACGAGGGTGAGGTCGTCGTTGAGGTCGCGGCCTTTGCGGAAGTCGTTGATCGCTTCGAGCACCGTGTCGAGCATCGCCTGGGCGTTATCGAACTTGCCGTAGATGCACGCGGCGAGGCCTTCTTCGCTGAAGCGTTCGCCCGTGGCGGATTGAGCGTCGATCACGCCGTCGGTGTAGAGCAGCAGGTTTGCGTTTCGTGGTAACTGGAAGCGCTGCGTGGGGAAGCGCGTACTCGGTTCGACGCCGAGGACGAGCTGCGGATCGATGCCGAGCGGTTTGAATTCTTCGCCGCTGCCAACGAGGGGCGGCGGATGGCCGGCGGTCGCGATATCGACCGTCGCGTTCTCCAGGTCAAGCACCATGATCTCCATCGTCACGAACTGCCCGTTGAAGACCTGGATGCAGAGCTGGCGGTTGACTTCTTCGAGACAGAGGCCCGGATCGGCGATGCGCGGCATGCTCGTGCGGATGAGCATCTGCGTGGTCGCCATCAAAAATGCCGCGGCCATGCCGTGGCCTGTGACGTCGCCGATCGCGATGACAATGCGGCCATCGGGCAATTCAAACCAATTGTAGAAATCGCCACTAACGTGACTGGCGGGCGTGTTGATGGCGGCAATGTCGAGCGTGCGCCCGGCGAGATTCGATTCGGGCAGCCAGTTCAACTGGATTTCGCGTGCCTGCAGCAGTTCGCGATTGAGCACCTCATGCTGCATGCGCTCCAGTCGCACACGGCCACGAATGACTTGCACCGCCGTCGAGACGAGAATCGCGGTCATTGCGATAATCAGAAATGCCGCCCAGATGATTACCTCGCGAAAGAGCGGCCCGACGATGCGATCGACCGTTGACAGCCGCGACGAGATCACCAGCCACCATTTCTGGTCCAGCACGCTGACTGGTTGAATAGTGACCATCGACGGCTCGAACTCGACGTCGCCGATCTTGTCGGCGTATTCGAAGATTTCGGTCGCCGCGGTGCCGGCGCTCATCTGCTTCGCGGCCATCGCACGCGTGCGCGGGTCGCGCGAATCCTTCAGCACATTCAGGCCGACAGTATCGGGATTGAAATTCGAAACGATCGTGCCCGACGCATCGACGAGCATCGCGGCCATCGCGTCTTCTCGATTCACTTCCGCCAGCAGCTTCTTTTCGACACGGCTCATCGGCACGAGCGCGAGCATCACGCGATGATTTGCCTTGTTGATCGGCCCGCCAAGAGGCACCGCCACGAGATGACCCGCCTCGTCTCCGACGTGCAGAAAGGGACTGATCGTCGCGTCGTTCACACCGTCGATCCAGGCGAGATTCTGCTTCGCAATTTGACGGGCCTTTTCCTTCTGCGCGTCATACGAATCGCCCTCATCGCCGAACACGGTCAGCACGTTGCCATGCTTCGCATCCACGATAAACAGCAGCGACACGCGCCCTTCGACACTGTGCCACACGGCCTGTGTATAGGCGTGACGAAAATCGAATGGACGAGTGGTCGTACGCTCCATCAGTCGCTGCACACCGGGCGGAGTCTCGGGCAGCTCTTCCGCCTGCATCGGCTTGAGCAGGTCGAACACCCCGCGAACGGATTCATAGTAATTCTGAACACCGAGAGCGGTCTGCTTGGCGAGAAGTTCCTGCGTCGCGCGAGCCTGATCGATCGCCTGCGCGCGAGCGCTCGATTGCAGTTCGCGAACGCCGAGGATGACGAAGACGATGACGAGAAGCAGCAGGACAACATGCGCGAGCAATACGTTTCGAGCAAAACGTCGCGCAGCGTTTTCCATAATCTACCAACGAGTCGGGACAACCAGTCATTCGCTACAAATCATCATGGGCGATGATATGCAAAAGCGGACGAAGTGACCACGGAGAATTGCGGAGAAAAGACTTGTCGCGAAGGCGCGAAGAATGCGCGAAGGTCGCGACGAAAGAAATGGAACTTGCAGGCCTTCTTCGCGATCTTCGCGCATCCTTCGCGCTTTCGCGACGAGTTTTTTGAGCGACTACTCGTCGGTTACACAGCCTTCGGATGCACTGCGGACTGTTTTGATGTAGCGGTGCAATGTGCCGCGCTTGGCTTTGTATGGCGGGCGTTGCCAGCGCGATTTGCGCTTCTCGATCTCGGCCGCATCGACGTTCATGTCGATCGTGTCGTTCTCCGCGTCGATGGTGACACGATCGCCGGTTTGCACGAGTGCGATCGGCCCGCCTTCGATCGCTTCGGGCGTGACGTGACCGATGATGAAGCCGTGCGATCCGCCGCTGAAACGCCCATCGGTAATGAGGGCAACATCGTTGAGGAAACCCGCGCCAGCGAGCGCGCTCGTCGGTGTGAGCATCTCGGGCATCCCAGGTCCGCCCTTCGGGCCTTCGTAGCGAATGATGATCACATCGCCCTTGGCGATCTTTTCGCCTTCGAGGCCGTGCAGCATGTCCTCTTCGGAATCGAACACCTTCGCGACGCCGGTGAAGCGCGTGCCCTCTTTGCCCGTGATCTTCGCGACGGCGCCTTCGGGCGCGAGATTGCCGCGCAGGATGCGGATGTGGCCGTCCTTCTTGATCGGATGATCCAGCGGATGGACGATCGGCTGGCCTTTCGAAAGACCGGGCAAATCCTTCACATTCTCCGCGATCGTTTTGCCGGTGATGGTCAGCTGCGAGCCATCCAGCATCCCCGCTTCGAGCATCATCTTCATCACCGCAGGCACCCCGCCCACGCGATGCAGGTCTTCCATCACGTATTTTCCCGATGGCTTAAAGTCGCTCAGCATCGGCGTTTCGTCGGCGACGCGCTGCCAATCGTCGATCGTCAGCGGGATGTCGAACGCCTTCGCCATCGCGATCGAGTGGAGCACGGCGTTGGTCGATCCGCCGAGCACCGTCGTCAGCCGCATTGCGTTGATGAAGCTCTGTTTGGTAACGATATCGCGCGGTTTTAGATCCAGTTCGAGGAGCTTCAGCATCGCCGCGCCCGCGCGAATGCATTCCTCGCGCTTGTCCGGATCCTCCGCGGGCGTGCAGGATGAATACGGGAGACTCAAACCAAGACATTCGATGAACGACGCCATGGTGTTGGCGGTGTACATCCCGCCGCACGCGCCGGCGCCGGGACACGAATGGCGAATGATTTCCTTCCGCTCTTCTTCCGTCACTTTCCCCGCGAGCGATTGGCCGTACACCTGAAAGGCCGAGACGACGTCGAGCTTCAGATCCTCGCCACGAATGCACGTTTGGCCCGCGCGGATCGTCCCGCCGTAGATCATGATCGACGGGCGATTCAGCCGCCCCATCGCCATCACCGTCCCGGGCATGTTCTTGTCGCAGCCCGGCAGCGCGATGAGCCCGTCGTACCATTGCGCGCCCATCACCGTCTCAATCGAATCGGCAATGAGATCGCGCGACTGCAGCGAATAGCTCATGCCATCCGTGCCCATCGAGATGCCGTCGCTCACGCCGATCGTGTTGAAGCGCATCCCAACGCAGCCGGTCTGCTCGACGCCCTTCTTCACCTCATCGCCAAGCGCCCGCAAATGCATGTTGCACGGATTGCCTTCGTACCAGACGCTGCAGATCCCGACCTGCGGCTTACCCAGATCGGATTCAGACAATCCCGTCGCCATCAACATCGCCTGCGAAGCCCCCTGGCTCGGCGGCGCGGTGATGCGGGAGGAATATCGATTCAATTGTGCGGTACGCGTGGTGTTCATGGCTTAAAGACTTGTCGCCCATTCAATGCGACACTCCATTTCGTTTGAACGAGACAATTTACGCCCGAAAGCCGCGAAATTCCACGGAAGCGGAATGATGCAACCTCCAAGGCGCGAAGACGCCAAGAAAAGAAGATATGGCGCAAAGACCGCCGAGTTTCGCAAAGAGCGCAAAGGAAACGGCGCTCTGCCTTTGTTTTCTTCGTGAGCTTTGTGCTTTTTGTGCTTAATTTCTCCGCTTGGCGTCCTGGCGGTTCATTCTCTCTACCTGGAAACTATTTCGATGTTCCTGAGTCGAAATGCACGGGAAAAGGAGCCGCGATGTGGAAGATCGGTGGGATTTTTGTCATTGTTTTGTTCCTATGGTGCGCGGCCGTGGCGCATGCAAAGGAGCCGGCGAAGATCATAGCGACGGGTGAATGGTCGCAAGCGGTCAAAGACCATGAAGACTATGCGCTTCGCGGGCGGATTCTGCTCGGCGAGCGGCCGGTGGTGCTCGGCGGACGCGAGCGGCACGAAATCATTACCTACATCGAACTGCAGGATGCAAGCGAGGCCGCCGGGCGCTCGATGCAGTTGTTTTGTGATTTTGGCAAGACGGACTTTCGGCCGGAGAATAAGAGCGGATTGGACTTCGAGCTGCTCGACAAGGACAAGCATCCGATCGGATCCGGACCTTACGCGTTCAGCGGCGGAGTGCCGGCATCGCAATGCCTCACGCTGCCCTCCGACGGAACGATTCGGCTGCGAACGAGCCCGTTCGGCGTGAGCGATGCCACGGGCCTGGCCATCGCGCCGAGCCTCGGCAAGCTGTGGGTCCTGCAACCGGGCGATGGGACCGAGTACGCGCTCGCGGCGACGTTTACAGTCGATCCATCGAAAGCCGTCGCTCCGGCGAACGCGTCCCCGAACGAACACGTCTGGCACGGTACGATCGTGCTGCCGCCGGTGCGGATTTCGGGTCGGCAGCTGATGGCCGCGTCAACTCAACCCTCGCCCGCGACGACGCAAGCGTCGGTCAAGCCCGATCCCATCGACGCCCTCGTCGCCGATCTCGCTAGAACGCACGGACTATGGGAGAACGGCGTGTATCAGCCGATTAAGCTCCCGGCCGACGCTGCTACCGAAAAAGTCCTCGACCAAGCCTTCAAAAGGAATTCGTTCCAAGACGGCGGCAGGATCACGAAGTACCAGATTCTCGAGCAGCGCAAGGTCGAAATCTCTCCCATGACCGGCGTCGCGGGAGCGCCGGTGTATGAGGCGATTCGCATCGAATCCAATTGCGGGCCGAAGATCGTTCTGTTGCAATATCTCCAATCCAACGAATGGTGGAACCGGATCTACGACGCGCCGCGGTGAGTGATTGGACGTCGTCGGTGCGCTTTCGGCCTTCGAAACAGATATCTCTTCCTATCGTTCGAACTACTGGAATCCGGGGAATTAATTTTCGCTCCGAGCGTAGTACCTTCGGCGGATGTAGCGTGTTTCGGAGGTAAGATGCGCGTGATTTGGCGGGCTTGTGGGACCTGCGTTCTCGTGGTGATTTCGGTTCTGCTGAGCGCGCTTGCGCGCGGCGCGGACGTCACGAACGAGCAGGCGGCGACCGTGATGAGGCAGGAGCATTTCGACAAGGACCCTGGCTGGGATGGTCTGAACAATCGTCTCAAACCTGATCCGAAGGATATTCCTGCTATTCAACAGAATTTCGGTTACAGCAAAACGGCTTTCGCAGGAGGCGAGACCGGCGAGATCGGCGGAACGATCTGGCGATCGGTCACACCCGCGTTCTACGCCGAAAAGATTGAGCCCAAGACGCTGAATGACAAACTCACGTCTTCCGGGAAATTCACGATCACAAAAATCGCGAGCAACGCGGGAATCTGGTTCGGCTGGTTTGATGCCAGCGCGCAGCAAACCGGCAATGCCCGCCCCACGAGCGCGCTGGGACTCAATCTTGATTTTCAGGGCGACGGCGCGCGACTTTCGGTGCGCGCGACAAATGACAAACGCGAAGGCGCCGGCAACTTCATCACGCCCTATCTCCCCGGTGAATTCCGCACGGCGCCGTTGGGCAAAGATATTCATTACAGCTGGACACTCACATACGATCCGCAAGGCGGCGGCGGCAACGGACGCGTCGAGTTCATGCTGAAAAGCCTGAACACCAATCCCGAGCAGGAAGCGCGCATGAAAGAGCTGGCGCAGGGTTGGGCGTCGCTCAAAAGCGAGCGCAGCCGCAACAAACTCGCCACCGGCCACTACGGCGCGCCCGATTTCGACGGCAAGGTGTTCACGTTCGATCTTCCCTCCGGCTTTAAATCATCCGGCACGAAATTCGACCATTTCGGTCTGATCAACTGCCTGAAGCAAGGCAGTTCGGCCGACCTCTATTTCGATGACGTCGAACACGACGGCAAGAAGGAAGATTTCGCGGCGGATCCGAACTGGGATGGCCTGAACAATCGCGCGCACATCGCGGACACGATGCGCACAGGCTACCACGACTTCGGTTTCAGCCAGGGCACGAATCTCGCCGGCGGCGCGCCGGGCGAAATGGGGGGAATTTTCTGGCGCACTGGGAAGGCGTACGGCTATTACGCCGATCGAATCGGTCCGCTTTCACTCGACGATCCACTCGAAGCGCACGGCAAGCTGATGCTCAAGTTCGGCACGCCCGATGGCGAGATGTGCTTCGGCTGGTTTAACAGTTCGCAGAAAGAGCGTGTCCCGGTTCGCTCGCGCAAAAATGAGTTGGGCGAGATCCGCAAGGACTCGCGCGATACGCACTTGGGGAAATCGGACAACTTCGTCGGGGTCTATCTCACGAAAGATCACCTCGGCTGCGCCCTTCATCCCGCGCTCGTCACCGCGAAAGGGGAGAAGAAAATCCAGAGTAGTGAGGCTCCGCACCCGGCTCCGGGCCAATCGTACGACTGGACCTTGAAATACGACCCGCGTGCGGCGAACGGTCAGGGCGCCATCACCATCACACTCGCGGGCCAGTCTGCGACGCTGGTAATCGACCCGAAACTGCGCGAGCAAGGCGCCAATTTCGACCGCTTCGGCTTTTTTGCCTCCGGCGGCGGTGGAATGGTCCACATTTTCTTCGACGATCTCGAATACACGGCACAGCGGCGCTAATCGCCGATTATTTCCCGTTGAGATTGTCCATTGATAGGACAGAAACGGCTCGGCAGGAGCCTCGCCCTCCCAAGCCCTGCTCTACGTTTTGCTCGCTGCCGTCGCGGTCTGTCATACGGCTCATTCGCGCCCGCAATTTGTAGGGTCCGCTTCAGCGGACCCGGTTTTTGTTATTCGCGAACACAGAATGTATAAACCGTCCGCAGTAGCGGACCCGACAGAAGGCAACAAGGAGCGCGCGTATTAAGTGTCCGACAATATT
>JAICIO010000018.1 GCA_025924315.1 Phycisphaerae bacterium | reverse complement strand
GATCCGGTTGATGCGGCTGCGGAGGTGAAAGCTCCTGAGCCGCTCGATGCGGGGAAGGAAGCGCTCAGCGCCGAGGAGGCCGTCGCGGCGCAGCTCGATGATCTGTTTCATCAAATCAATGATTCGACGCCCGAAGGGAAGAAAGCTGCGCCCGGGGTTGCGCCTGAGCCCGCGAAGGCAAAAGCGGCGCCTGCGGCCGCTGCGGAAGTGGACGCGGCGCTCGCGGCGGGGACCGTGCCGTTGCTTCCCCCGCTCGAACCGGATGCGATCGAAGAGCAGGCGATCAAGGACGAACGCGCGGCGCTGGATGCATCGGTCGAAGCGGTCGCGGCAGTGGGGGCCGAGCTGGACACGCAGCTCGCGGCCGAAACCGACGAACTGCCGTTCTACCTTCGTCCGCTCGAATGGATCAACGCGCCTCTCGAGTATTGCCCCGAAGGCGTCCGCGAAGCGTTCGGCAAAATCGCGATCCTCACGCTGTTCAATTCCCTTGCGGTGCTGTTGTACGTCCTGATCTTCCGTAGACATCATTGATGCTTTTTGCAGGGACGACACTTGCGTCGTCCGTTTGCTCCCTCGCACGATCCGATCGGCCGGCGCAAGCGCTGCCGGTACAATTTCTTTACGCTTTCCAGATCGTCATCGTTACGATAGATCTTGGCTTTTCGAGGAGCACATCATGCCGAGGCAGTGGAAATGCGCGGTCGTTGGGGCGGGAACGGTCGGGCGATCGCATATCCGTTTAATCCCGCAGTTGCCGGCCGTCGCGAAACTGGTGGCGGCGTGCGATCACGTGCCCGCGCGCGCGGAAGCGGAGTTGCAGCGCAATCGTCTTCCGTCTGTCCCGGTTTACGAAGACATGGCGAAGATGTTGAAGGAGCAGCCGGAGATCGAGGTGGTTCACCTCGCGACGCCGAGCGGCGCGCATCTCGAATCGGCGCTGATGGCGATTGAAGCGGGAAAGCACATCATCTGCGAGAAGCCGCTGGAAGTGACGCTCGATCGCGTCGACAAGATGATCAACGCCGCGAAAGCGAAGGGCGTGAAGCTCGGATGCATCTTTCAGGGCCGCTGGAAGGAAGACAATCGCGCGGTGAAGCAGGCAGCGATGGACGGACGCTTCGGGCGCATCAGTTGGGCGGGCGCGTTCACGCCGTGGTATCGGCCGGACAAGTATTACGAGGAGACGAGCTGGCACGGCACATGGAAACTCGACGGCGGAGGCGCCGCGATGAATCAGGGGATTCACGCGGTCGACCTGCTGCAGTGGATCGTCGGGCCGGTAAAGTCGGTGAGCGCGTATGGGGGCAATCGCAGTCACACGAAGATCGAGACGGAAGATGCGATCAGCGCGTCGCTTGAATTCGAGAACGGCGCATACGGCTCGATCGTGTGCACGACCGCGATGTATCCGGGAATGCCGACGCGTCTGGAGATCGGCGGAGAGCATGGGACGGCGGTCCTCGAGAACGGGCTTAAGTCGTTCAGCTTTCAGGACCGCAAGCCGAGCGATCACGAGTTGGTCGAGAAGCTCGGACCCGCGGCGAAGCCGGCGGCGCCGTTCTCGGGCGCGCAGGCGAACCCCGCCGCGATTTCCGCCGATCTGCATGGTCGGAACATTTCATCGATTCTCACCTCATGGGCGGAGGGGAAGGAAGCCGAAACGAACGGGCCCGAAGCGCGCAAGGCGATCGCGATTGTGCTGGCGATGTATGAAAGCGCGAAGAACGGCGGCAACGCGGTGAAGGTCGATTACGGCTCGCACGGCTGACCACGCGCTCAGAGCGTGTGAGTTTTTGGAGAAAGTGAACGAGCCGCGACCGTAAGGGAGCGGTTTCTGTTTCAGGATCGCACAATCCGCTCCCTTACGGTCGCGGCTCGTCTTAAAAACTCACAGGCTCTCAGGATGGCATCAGTCGATGGCTCTGGCCTTCATCACGCAATTCCATCCGCGGTTTTACCGGCGTGGGTTCGGGCCCGAGTGGAATGGGACGTTGCGCTTCCATCGCTGCGCGTCCGCGATCGCGATTGATCTGCTCGAGCTGCGCGATCGTGTCTTTGCGGCGAGTCGAAACGTGCCGCTGCAGCACCCATGGGAATTGGGCGTGATGATTGCGATACAGCAGCCCGACCGTCCAGCCAAAGTAGTGCATCGCGATGATGCCGAGGAACAGCGCCGGCAGGCTGATCGAGTTGGTGAAGATGATGCTCGTCTTCTGTGTCTTGTAGAACAGCTTGAAGAACGTGAAGTTGTAGGTGTAGATGCCGAAAAGATAAATCGAGATCCCGATCAGCCACGCCAGCAGTGAAGCGAAGTAGGAAAGTCCGCACGCGCCGATCACCTTCATCACGCGATCGGGACGCATGTTCTCAACCGTGCCACTTGTGCAGAGCGTGAGGAGCACCGCCGGAAAGAAGAACGATCCGAGCAGAAACAGCGGCGCGCCGATCGGCACCAGCTGCGACTCCGGCACGTTCTGCAAGATCAGCAGTGGCCAGAAGCAGATGAGCAGCGCCGCGAAGACGTACTTGAACGGATTCCAGATGTCATCGGTGAAGCTCGCATCGCGCAACGGCCGGGGCAGCTCATCCCGGCCGGTCGGGCCGATCTCGTCCACGACGTTTCCGTAGTGCGACAGAATCAGCACCAGGACCATCAATAGCACCGGCGCGATAAAGAAGATTCCCGCCACGATGATTGCGGCCACCACCTGCCCGAACAGATGGGCAATCAGAATTGCGAACATCACGATGAGGTTCATCGGTTTGAACAGCTCTGCCAGCGCATGGCCGGCGGTCATGCGCTTGTCGAGCCCGAGCTGCGCGTAAGTCAGCGCCGGCTTGGCCATGGGAACGTGCGCCGTCGCTTCATCCGTCTTGAGCTCGAGCGGACGGATCAATTCGCCGGTGAGCGGGTCGTACTTGGGACTCGCCTCCGCTTCCTCCTTGATCTCCCGGGTGATCTTGTCCGCCCCGATCTTGAGGACGTCTTCGAGCGTAAGACGATTGTCGATCTCTTCGCCTTCCTCGTTGAATCGCTGGCGGGTGAAGGCTTTGGTGGCGCGTTCAACGCGGTCGGGCTCGGGCGCCAATTCCAGGGCGCCCAGCGTGTAGGTGCCATCGGCGTTCAGCTTGTCGAGGTCGTTGAGGGTCGGAACATCGACCAGTTTGCCGCACTTGGGGCACTGGAAACTTCCGCCGGCCTGATCTTCCGGCAGGCTAAAATGATATTTGCAAAAGCAGTTGAACTCGATCATGAACGTCCCTGTTGCTTCAGGCATAGCCTGGTATCGGATTATACGCACGTCAAAGGCAGCAAAGCGTGTGGCGCGCAGCGGCTTTGACGGTGGTGCGGGTTACGCATCCGGTTGAATATGGTCCCATAATTCGCCGTCCGGACATGTGGCAAGGTTGAACTTGAAGGCCCGCGGCCGGCAGGTACGATTGTCGATGTTCCGCCGTCGCATGCCGGCCTTATCCTGAGAATCCAACTATGAGCAGATTTCAACGCGACGTTTGCGTGATCGGCGGAGCCGGACACGTCGGTCTGCCGTTGGCGATGACCTTCGCCGATTGCGGGCTCTCCACCGTCATTTACGACGTCAACAAAGAAACGGTGCAGAAGATCAAGAGCGGCGAGATGCCGTTCAACGAAGAAGGCGGACAAGAGCTGCTGCAAAAAGTCCTCGCCGGGGGGAACCTCTCCGTTTGCGACTCGCCCGAGCTCCTCAGCGAATGCCGCTTCCTCGTCCTCGTCATTGGCACTCCGGTCGACGAGCACCTGAATCCGAACTTCACCGCCATTCACCGCGCCATCGACAAGTGCGAATCACAACTGCGCGATGGGCAGATCCTGATCCTCCGCAGCACGGTTTTCCCCGGCATCTCGCGTCACATTCAACGTCACCTCGCGAAGAAGAACCTCGACATCCATGTCGCGTTCTGTCCCGAGCGCGTTGCCCAGGGATACAGTTTGCAGGAGTTCCGCGAGTTTCCGCAGATCATTTCTGCGTTCGATCCGGATGTCGTCGATGAGGTGCGCGACCTCTTCCAGAAGGTCGCCCCCGAAGTCATCGAGATGGAGCCGATGGAAGCCGAGCTCGCCAAGCTTATGACCAACGCCTGGCGATACATTCAGTTCGCGATCGTCAACCAGTTCTACATGATTGCGACGCAGAACAACCTGAACTTCGATCGCATCCTGCACGGTTGCCGGCATCGCTTCCCGCGGCTCAAGGGAATGCCGGGGCCGGGTTTCTCCGCGGGGCCGTGTCTTGTCAAAGACACGATGCAGCTCGCGGCGTTCAGCGAAAATAACTTCATCCTCGGTCACGCCGCGATGCTCATCAACGAAGGCTTGCCCGGGCATTTGCTGACGATGGCCAAGCGACAGTGCAATCTCTCGCACATGACCGCGGGCGTGCTCGGCATGGCCTTCAAGGCCGAAAGCGACGATGCGCGAGACTCGCTCAGCTACAAGCTGCGAAAGCTCCTGCTGCTCGAGGCGCGGGCGGTGCTCTGCACCGATCCGTTCGTGACGACCGATCCATCGCTCGTTCCGCTCGACAAAGTGATGAGCGAATCGGACATCCTCTTCGTCGGCGCGCCGCACAGCGAGTATCGAAAGCTGAAAATCCCGCGGGACAAGATCGTCGTCGATGTCTGGAGCTGCCTGAACACTACGAGCGACCAGCGGATCGACCTGATCGCCGCCGGTCACAACGGGAACGGCCACCTTTGATGTGCGAGTGAAGGGCGCGTGGGTGATCCCCGCATGGGCAGCGACCTGGATATCGTTATCCCCGTCTACAACGAAGGTCGGAACATCCTTCCGACCGTCGATGCGTTGTCCAAGCATCTCGCCGAACCATTCCGCATCCTGATCTGCTACGACCGCGACGACGACGACACGCTCATCGCGCTCAAAGACTATCAGGCGGCGAACTGCGAGATTCGCTTCGTCAAGAACCGCGGGGAAGGCGCCATCGGCGCCGTCGTCACCGGGTTCAACGACAGCACCGCGAGCGTCGTGCTGATGATCCCGGCGGACGACGACTACAACGCGCCGCGACTCAACGAAATGATCTGCAAAATGCGCGAAGGGTGCGACATCGTCGCGCCCAGCCGCTTCATGCGCGGCGGATGCATGGTTGGCTGCCCGTGGCTGAAGGCCACGCTCGTGCGCATCGCAGCGGCGACGCTCTATTACCTCGCTGGGATGCCGACGCACGATCCGACCAACGGCTTTCGTTTCTTCTCGCGCCGTGTGCTCGACCGCATTCCGATCGAGTCGACCGTGGGCTTTGCCTATTCGCTCGAGCTGCTCGTGAAGTGCCATCGCCTGGGCTGGCCGATCGCGGAGGTGCCGGCCGAGTGGTACGAGCGCAAGGCCGGCACCAGCCGTTTCAAGGTGATCAAGTGGGTGCCCCAATACCTGAAGTGGTTCGCCTACGGTTTCGCCACCACCTTCCTGTTTCGACCGGCCTCGTCGGTTAAACTCAAGCCTGCGCCGTCGCCCACCGCGATGAGCGGTCATCACTGAACCATGGATCTTCAAGGCAAGCGATTTCTCGTCACCGGCGGAACCGGCTTCATCGGCCGCGGCGTCATCAAGGCGCTGCTCGATGCCGGCGCGCGCGTGCGATGCTTCGACAACGACTCGCGCGGCAACAGCGCGAGACTTGGCGAGATGCTCTCGAAGATCGAGATGGTCCACGGCGACATTCGTGACGCCGCCGCCGTGCGTGGCGCGATGAAGGGCGTCGAGTCGATCGTCCACCTCGCGTACGTCAACGGCACCGAATACTTCTACACCAAGCCTGAGCTGATCCTCGACGTCGCCGTGAAAGGCATGATCAACATCCTGGAGGCCGCGATGGCGGAGCGAGTCAAAGATCTTTCGCTCGCGAGCAGCTCCGAGGTCTATCAAACTCCACCGATGGTTCCGACCGACGAAACCGCGCCGCTGAGCGTGCCCGACGTGCTTAACCCGCGCTACAGCTACGGCGGCGGGAAGATCATCTGCGAGCTGATGGCGATCAACTACGGCCGAAAGAATTTTGACCGCGTCACGATCTTCCGCCCGCACAACGTCTACGGCCCCGCGATGGGATACGAGCACGTCATCCCTCAATTCGCCGAGCGCATGCGCGCGTTGCCTTCGGGCGACAACGTTCCCTTTCCGATCCAAGGCACGGGCCAGGAAACGCGATCGTTCATCTTCATCGACGACTTCGCGCAAGGCCTGCTGCGCATCCTCGAGAAGGGGCAGCATCTGAACATCTATCACATCGGGACCGAGGATGAAGTGGCGGTCGAGCACCTCGCAAAGACCGTCGCGAAAGTGATGGAGCGAAGCATTCAAATTCAACCCGGAAAACTTCAACCGGGCGGAACGCTTCGACGTTGCCCGGACATCACCAAGCTTCGCGGCCTCGGTTTCGTGCCGAAGGTTTCGCTTGAGGAAGGCCTTCGTCGTACACTGGCGTGGTACAAAGAAAACCCGAAGCCCGCGTCGGTATAGAACGTCCGGCGTAATCGGTGGCACCGACATTCCTGTCGGTGATCGGGCACGGTACTCCGTGACCGATGCGCGTCGATGAGTACATCGCCCGCGTCAGAGGTCCCGGCGCGCCGGGATGCCACCATGAAGAGAAGGGACAGAAGATGGTTCTACGTCAGCGAAAACTCGCCGCGGGGACGGGTGGAAGCGTCGTCGTCGATCATTGCCAGAGCTGCGATTCGACCGATCTCCAGCCGATCATCTTCCTCGGCTACCTTCCGCCGGTGAACGGCATGCCCGAGATCGGCGCGCGGCCCGTCGAGCAGCCCGCCTATCCCGCGCAGATGCTCCGCTGCAACAAGTGCGAGCTCGTGCAGCTTGGCCTCGTCGTCGATCCTGCCGTTCTCTTTCCGCCGACGTATCCGTATACCAGTGGCACGACCAAAATCCTCCGAGAAAACTTCGCCGAGCTTTCGCGCGAGGTGATGTCGCTTTATCCGCTCAAGAAGGAAGACCTCGTCGTCGATATCGGATCGAACGACGGCACGCTGCTCAGCAACTTCGTCGAGCCCGCGCGCGTTTTCGGCATCGAGCCGACCAATGCCGGCAAGCTCGCGCAGCAACGCGGCATCGACACGCTCATTTCCTTCTTCAATCGCGACAGCGCGACGAAGGCGAAGGAGAAAAACGGCCAGGCGAAGATCATCACCGCCACCAACGTCTTCGCTCACATCGAAGATGTGCATGAAGTCATCGATTCGCTCCTCTCGCTGCTCAAAGACGACGGCATCTTCATCAGCGAATCGCACTACCTGCTGCCGCTCGTGCAGACGATTCAGTACGACACGATCTATCACGAGCATCTTCGCTACTACTCACTCACGAGCCTGAAAAATCTGCTCGAAATGCACGGCCTGGAGATCATCCACGCCAAACGTATCCCCACACACGGCGGATCGATCCGCGTGTACGCGGCGCGAAAGGGAAAGTATCCCGTGCGCGATTCGGTCAAGGCGACGCTCGACGAGGAGAAGCGCGAGCTGTCCCCAAAGGCGCTCGCGGATTTCCGGCACCGCGTCGTGAACAGCAAGCTCGGGCTGCACGCGCTGCTCCGTGACGTGAAGAAGCGCGGCGAACGGGTTTATGGCGTCGGTGCGCCATCCCGCGCCAGCACGCTCGTGAATTACGTCGGCCTCGACGACGGCATCATCGACTGCGTGCTCGAGATCAAAGGCAGCTACAAGATCGGCAAGTACATGCCCGGCACGGTGATTCCCGTCGTCGATGAAGCACGGCTCTTCGACGACCCGCCGGAGTACGCGCTGCTGTTCTCGTGGCACATCGCCGACGAACTTATCCCGAAGCTCACGCAACGCGGATTCAAAGGAAAATACATCGTCCCGCTTCCCGAACCGCGGATTGTTGACGGACGATCGGCTTGAGGACGAACGCGCATGCTCGCACTCAAGTTCGTCCTGCTGCTGGTGCTTTTCGCCCTCAACTTCATCGGGCCGGGACTTTACGTCCTCCGCACGTTTCGCTGGTCGCCCGGCGAAAAGTTCTGCGCGTCGGTCGGGCTCTCGCAGTTCATCGTTTTCGTCATCGCTTTCGCACTGTACTGGGCGAACGCCGACCAGGGGTGGTATTGGCTCATTTTCGTCGTCGGCGCGATCTCGACGTACATCGTGCGCGATGATTTGCGGATGCTGTGGAAGAATCACGGCGTGCGCGCACAGGTCCGCACGTTTCTCATCCTGCTGCCGATCGCGCTGTGCATGCTGGCCTTGATCCGCGAATACTCCGGCGGAAGCTGGGCGGGCGATTGGCTCGAGCATTATCAGCGGACGATCTTTTTCCTCGAGCACAAGCCATACGACACAATCTTCATCGACCTGTACAAGCTGCCCGCGCGCCCGCCGATGATGAACGTCCTTGCGGCGGCGTATATGGCTCAGCTCGGCGACAATTCGTTCGCGATTTTTCAGCTCGTCTTCGTGCTGCTGAATCTCCTCGTTGTCCTGCCGTGCGTGTTGCTCTTGCCGGTGCTCGGTGCGAAGCATCGACGTTTCTCTCTCGCCGCTCTCACCTTCCTCCTCGCGGCCAGTCCGATGCTGATGGAGAACGTCACCTGGACGTGGACGAAGCTGATGACCGCGTTCTATGTGCTTCTGGCCGTGCGGCTTTACCTGCGGATCTGGACTCCGCGCGGCAGCACGCAGGTGATTGCGGCATTCGTGTCGCTTGCGATCGCGATGGTCGCACACTACTCGGCTGGTCCCTTCATCGTCGTGCTCGGAATTCATTATGTCATCGAAGTGCTGCGCCGCTCGCCGAAGCGTTGGCTCGAACCTGCCCTGGCCATCTCGATCAGCATCGCCGTGCTGATGGTCTGGATGGGCTGGTCGATGGCGCAATATGGCGTGAAAGAAACGTTCGGATCGAACACCTCCGTGACCGAGGCCGCCACGTCGAAAGAAAGCACGAGCGCCCGTGTCGGCGGGAACATCGTCGATACGATCGTCCCCTTTATCTGGCGGAATCCGAAGGCTTTTCGGATCGATTTCGCACAGGAAAGCCTTGCCGGCACGATCCGCGATTACGTCTTCTGTCTCTATCAGCACAACCTCATCTTCGGCATGGGATCGATCGGCGGCCTGATCGTCATTTACCTCGTGGTCCGCCGGCTCGCGCGCGGCGGCCTCCGCGTTCGCATGATCCTTTTCTGGTGCTGGTTCATCGTCGCCGCGATCATCCTCGGTATCGCGGTCGAAGGAACGCGCGAGACCTACGGGGTTGCGCATATCTGTCTCCAGTCGCTCATGCTGCTGGGGATCGTCCTGCTCGCGGGAAATGTGAAGTCACTTTACAGGTGGGTGCGCGTAGTTCTGCTCGTCGCGTGCATTATCGACTTTGCCTTCGGCACGTTTCTTCACGCGACGCTCGAACACCGCACGTTCTACTTTCTTCCCGATCCGGCCAAGCGCGCCGGCATCGTCGTGATCGCCGGCAGTGGGGGGCTCGGCGAGCGCGCGTTCATCGCATGGAATGCGAAAACCGTCCGAAAGCTCTACCTCGTCGGCGATGAGTTCGACCGCTCGACGGTCGTCGTCCAGATCATTCTCGCCGAGATCTTTGCGATCACCGCGTACGCGTTCTGGTACTTTTGCATCGCCGAGCGCAAGCGCCTGATCTTGCGTATGCGTGAGTCGTGGCGCACCTTGCTTCCGCGATCCGGCTTGCCCTCCGGCATGCTTGCGTGAATGCCTATCAAAGATCTGATCCGCATGATCGCGCTCCCGATCGCACTGCTCGTCATACTCTTCGCGATTGATCTGCTGAATCTGCGGAGCGCGTACCATCGGCTCGTCCCGTGCATCACTTCATCACTCGATGAGCGGGCGCAGGTAATCCAATCCCGATCGCACGGCGGTGAGCGGCTCTTCGATTCCTTCGAATTCCAGCGATAAAAACCCATCGTATCCCGCGCGCTTCAGCAGCTTGATCTCCGCCGGGATATCGATCTCCCCGTGTCCGCAAATCGCCCCGCGAAGCGCAATTTCGGTCGGCGTGTCGAACCATCCTGTCGGCGGTTTGGTCGCCTTCTTGCGCACGTGGAAATCCTTCACATGCGCCATCTGCGCATACTTCGCCAGTCGCTTCACGGCGCCGACCGGCTCTTCGTTCACGCACAGGAAATTTCCCATGTCGATCGTCAGCCCGTAGTTCGGATGGTTGACCGTCTTGATCAGCTTCTCGACGCGTTTTGACTCCTGCATGTAAAAGCCGTGATTCTCCAACGACGTCCGGACGCCTTTCGTCTTGGCATAATCCGCGACCTCCCGTATCGCGGGGACGACGTGCTTCAGCACCTCCTCGAAGGTTTTCGCGATTCGGAGCGACTTGCTCTGCTCGCCGAATCCGCGCGTCACGTCGTGCCGCATCGTCCGCGCACCCAGCGCGCTCGCGACATCGACCTCGCCTTTCAATTGCTCGATGACTTTGCGTTGCTCGCTCTGCGGCACGAGCAATTCCGCCCCGACGCAATAATTCGCGACTTTCAATCCTCTCTTCTCAGATCGCGCGCGAAGCTGCTTCGCCCGCTTCACCGGATTCTTCAGTGCCTTCTCGTCGAGTCCGGAAAACTCAATCCCTTTCACGTCCATCGCCGCAATCTGGTCGATGGAATCTTCGAGCGACTTGCCGTTCTCATTGCGCCACCGCGAGAGGCTGTAGGTGCTGACGGATAATTTCATAGATCGTCCAGATATAGCGATGGTGCGCGAACGTGCAATCGGTGGTGACCCGCGAATTGATCGACAAATGTCTGCGAAACCGCAAGCAACTTCGGATCGCGATCTGGTAACGGAGTCGCTTGCGGTTTCGCAGACCAAACGGCGTGCGAAGAATCGCGGTGGCTTCGTTTCGCATCCGAGAATCTGAGGTCAACAAACGTCACCTTTCGTTAACTTTTGACAACCTGCGTCAACCGGTTCGCGAGGCCGAGGCAAGCATCGCGGCGTGGGCGCGGTTCACCTCCGTGATGATTTCTGGTCGCTGCGACCATTTCCAAATCGCCTGTCGCGTGATGCCCAGCGCGCTGGCAATTTCGGAGACGCTTCTGCCTTGCGCGAGCAGTCGCGCGATCGCCAACCCGCGCGGGCGCAGCGCTCGCGGTGGGTTCGTTTTGACGTTTGCTCGCGGGGGTAAACTTTCGTTAACCTTTGACAACTTTTGTAAACCAGCGTCAACCACCGGCCGCGCATTTACGAGCAAGCGCGACGCAACCTCCGCGACACTCGATTCGATCGCCAACTTGCTCGCCGCGGCCTGAAATTTTGCTCGATCCGGCATGTTTTCTCCCCGAAGATGTGCCGCAGTAGAGCGTACCAAACAAAATACGAACAATCAAGCAGATTCGCTAATGCGGCATCGCCCGGAGGATCTCTCTACGCCATGTTTCGAGGAGCTTGAGCCTCAGCCTTTGCTGGTAGACGTTCACATTGCTCGCTTCGAGGAAATCTTGAAGCAGTGCGCCGGTGTGCGAATCGTCGCGTGACGCTTCGATTGGAATGCCTGAGGCGTCGGTCTGGATGAACAACCCTTCGTCGTTGAGCGCGAGTCCGGCGGGGTTTCGGAACCGATAAATCTGAATGCGGCCGACGGCGGATTTGAGTGTGCTGCCGGGCTTAATGCAGATCACGTCGCCGTCTTCCGAGATCCAAGGTCCGGTTGCGCCGTGAGGGATTTCGATTCCGGGCCGAAGGAGGTGTCCGCTGCTCGAAACAAGTTTGCCTTCCTGATTCACGAAGAAATTTCCGTTACGCGTGTAAACCTCGCACCCTCTGCTCTTGAGGCCGAAGAATCCGTCGCCGGAGATGGCGACATCGAGATGGCGTCCGGTCTTCTCGATTGCCCCTTGCTCCGTGTCTAGTTCCAAGATTGAAGGTTTGCCTTCGATCACGCGAGTTTGCGTTCCTTTAAAGCCGGTGTCTTCGGCGTGCTGCAAGTTGAATTGAACGATGCGAATCGCCAAGTCGATCCCCGCGAGCGTTTGTGGAATATCTTGTGTGACGAGGTCGGCGGCGCGGAGTGCATCGGCGGCGCGGGCGGTCACCTGCGGGTCGGTCAGCGTGTGCGCGTGCGTCGGAGTTTGGGAGATCGTCTCGTGGCACCCTGCAATCACTCCAACGATCGCGAGAAGGGCGACGGATTTGAGTCGGATCATTCAGTGCTCCATCCATGAAGCGAAAGGATCCATTTATTTTACATTCGAAGATGCGAGTCCGCGATGACACCCTCTCTCGGTACGCCGGAAGAGGGGATTGAGGGCGAGCGGCGCGTCTGCGCGTTAGCTCAATTCACATACGCGATTTCGTTCGTGAACAGCAGCGCCTGGGCGTATTGCTCCCATGGGGTGAGCTGGCGGCGCAGGACGAAATCGCCGTCGGGGTTGCGGATCGTGGCGCGGGGGTTGCGTCGTTGTTGTTCTGTGATCTTCTGGTAGCGCTCCTTCTGCTTTTCGAGCATCGCCTCTTCGATCTTCTGCTGACGCTCGCGCTGTTTCTGAACCGCGAGGCTCGGTTGCGTTGTGGGGCGATTGCTGTCGACGTTCGTTAATCCTGCGGACTTCAGGAACTCCTTGGCGAACTGGATTTCCTGCGGCTGCGGGGCGCGCTGGAAGAGAACCGTGTAGAGCGCTTTCACACGATCGCTTGCGTTGGTGGCGTTCACGAAATCCGGCAGCTGCGTGACTTTTCGCACGACGTTAATCGCCATTGGGCTGTTCATGTAGAAAAGCGCCTGCTGCGGAACGATCGTGCTGGTGCGCTTGCTGTTGGCCATGTCCGGGTCGGCGAAGTCGAACTGCGACATCAGCTCGGGAACCTTGCCGCGATCGATGTAGCCGTAGACGCTGCGGCGATCGCTATAGGGTTCGTCGGTGAGATTGACCGGCTTTCCACCGATCGTGTCGTCGAGCTCGCCCGAATAGACGAGCATCGAATCGCGCACGGCTTCGAAGTCGAGCTTGCGGAGGTTGGCGCGCCAGAGCAGACGGTTGTCGGGATCCTGATTCTCGTAGGCGGCGTACGTTTCGCTGCTCTCCTGGTAGACGGCGGACATCATGATGAGCTTGTGCATCGCCTTAATGTCCCAGCCGCTCTCGACGAAGCGCGTGGCGAGGTAATCGAGCAGCTCCGGGTGGCTCGGATCTTCGCACTGCACGCCGAGATCATCCGGCGTGCGGACGAACGCCTGGCCGAAGTGATGCATCCAGATCCGGTTGATCGCGACGCGCGCAGTCAGCGGATTTTTCCCGTCGGCGATGTCCTGGGCGAGCTCGAGCCGTCCGCTGCCTTCGGTGAAGTTCTTGCGATTCTTCGGCGAGAGGATTTCAAGGAACCGGCGCGGAACGATCGGGCCGCGGTTCTGGGCATCGCCGCGGATGAGGATCGGCGAGTTGTGCGGCTTGGGTGCATCTTCGACGACCATCGCGCGGGCCGGCGCGCCGGGATCGGTCAGCATCAGGTCGTTGATCTCGCCGAGGCAAAGCTTGTTGTAGCCGTTGCGGTTGACGACCGGGAGCGTTGGCGCGATCTCGGTCAAGTGATCCGTCGTGAGGGCGGGCGCGAGCTCGATCTTGTTCGGGAAGTCGATGACCTCGACAAGGTCTGAATCGTAACCGGGGACTTCGGTGCCGGTCGCATGGCGGGCGGCTTCGAGATAATCGCTCGCCTGTTTGTCGATGCTCGTGTAGAGCTTGCCGTAAACGTCGACGACGTCGTCGATGGTCTTGAGCGAGTCCGGCGGAAGCGCCGCGAAGGCTTTCACGACGAGCGGATTGAGCTTGCCGTTCCGATTCGCAATCACCTGCGCGAGGACCGGCTTGGCGGCCTCCGCAAACTTGTCCTTCGGAAGATTCGCGAAGCGGTAGAGCGGCGCGAACACGGAGATGCTGCGGCGAAGGTTGATCCCGACCGTCTGATAGACGTCGCGGTCCAGATCATACTTCTTGATGATGTCGTTCTTCCGATTGATCGAATCGGCATCGCGATTTTTCCCGCCGAGCATGACGACGAGCAGATACTCCTTCGGATTCTTCCGGAACTCCTCAGACTTTTCCTTGATCAGGTCGTAGTAGAGGTCCTTATCCTTCTGCTCGAGCGCCGCGAGCTTCTTGGCGAATTCGAAATACTCCGGGCTCGACAGATCCTGCGAGATGATCGGTTTGGCGAGCGGTTCTTCGGTGCTCGCGAAAACGCCGTGAAGTGAGTAGTAGTCCGCCTGCGGAATCGGATCGAACTTGTGATCGTGGCAGCGCGCGCACGATACCGTGAGGGCCATCGTGCCTTTGCACACCGCGTCAATGCGCTCATCGATCGTGTCGTTGGGATTCTGAAAACGCTTGCCGACGGTGAGGAATCCGAGGGCGGCGAGCTGCGACGGATCGCTCTTCGTGTCCGGCATCAAGTCGGCGGCGATCTGTTCCTTCAGGAACTTGTCGTAGGGCAGGTTGGCGTTGAAGGCGTTGATGACCCAATCGCGGTAAGTCCAAGCGAAGGGATAGCGATATTCGCCTTTCTTTTCCTCCGAGCCGGTGGTGTCGCTATAGCGCGCGGTATCGAGCCAGAAGCGGCCCCAGCGCTCGCCGTAGTGGGGCGAGGCGAGCAGGCGATCGACGACTTTTTCGAAGGCGTTGGGCGAGGGATCGTGCACGAAGTCCGCGACTTCTTCGGGCGTCGGCGGGAGGCCGATCAGGTCGTACGTTGCGCGGCGGATGAGCGTCTCGCGCGAAGCGGGCTTCGCGGGATGCATCCCTTTCTCTTCGAGCTTGGCGAGGATGAAGTTGTCGATCGGCGTCTTCACCCAGCCCGGGCTGGACACCTTCGGCACCGGCGGATTCTTCACGGGTTGATACGACCAGTGCGCGCGAGCTTTGTCGTTAAGGCCGGTCAGCTTGCTGGTGGTGGTGACCCGCGGATCGGGCGCGCCCATCTTCACCCATTGCGTGAGGAGCCCGATCTCTTCGTCCTTGAGCTTGTCATCCGGCGGCATCTCGAAATCGGGAACGTGATAGTTGATCGCCTTGATGAGGAAGCTCTTGTCCGGATCGCCGGGGATGATTTCCTGCCCGTGCTTTCCGCCTTTCATCCAACCATCGCGCGTGTCGAGGAGCAACCCGCCCTTGGATTTGTGCTCCTGCAGACTGTGACATTCGTAGCAATTGGCGACGAAGATCGGCCGGATTTTGGTTTCGAAGAAATCGGTTTGCTGCTGAGTCAGCTGCGTCGGCGGGGCTGAAACGTTTGCCACCGACGCAGGTTTCGTTGTGGGAGTTGCTGAGATCTGCGCATGACTTGACGGCGCGACGATCGCGAAAGCGGTTGACACAAATAAAATCGCGAATCGATTATTCATGTACGTTCTCATCTCGGGTCGAGCAATTCATTTTTAGCCACCGATGGGGCACCGATGGACACCGATAAAGACATTCAATCATTCTTTTTTCATCGGTGTGAATCGGTGCCCCATCGGTGGCAAATCCTCACGCGATGATGTCTTTGACGACGTTCCCGTAGTTGTCGGTCAATCGGAAATCGCGGCCGTTGTAGCGATAGGTCAGCTTCGTGTGATCGAAGCCGAGCAGGGCGAGAATCGTCGCATGCAGGTCGTGCACGTGAACGCGATTCTCGACCGCGCGATCGCCGAAATCATCGGTTGCGCCGTAGGTGGTCCCGCCCTTTACGCCGCCGCCGGCCATCCAGGTGCAGAACCCGCGGCCGTTGTGATCGCGGCCGGGGCTGGTCGATCCACCGCCGTCGCGCGTCACGGTTCGGCCGAACTCACCGCCCCAGATCACCAGCGTCTTGTCTAGCAAGCCGCGCTGCTTGAGATCCTTCAGCAACCCCGCGGCGGCCTGATCGATGTCTTCGGCGCGCTTGCGGAGGTTCACTTCGAGATTCGAGTGATGATCCCATCCGCCGGTGAACACCTGCACGAACCGCACGCCGCGTTCGACAAGTCTTCGCGCGACGAGCAGCTTCGCGCCGTTCTCGCCGCTTCCATAAAGATCGCGAACGTTCTGCGGTTCTTTGGTGATGTCGAACGCATCCGTCGCTTCGGTCTGCATGCGGAAGGCCATCTCGAACGATTCGATGCGCGCGTCGAGCTGTTCTTCCTTCTGCAGCTTCTGGCTGTACATCGCGTCGAGCTTGTGCGCGAGATCCAACTGCCGCCGCTGGTCATCTTCCTTCGCGAACGAGCTCTTGATGTTCAGCAGAATCTGATTGAGCGGAAGCTTCGAGTTGTAGTTGACTTCCGCGCCCTGGTAGAGGCTGGGCAGGAACGCCGCCTGGCGATACTCCTCTTTGCCACCCAGCGCGATGAAACCGGGCATGTTCTGGTTTTCGGTCCCGAGCCCGTACAGCACCCAGGAGCCGAGCGAGGGCTTGGGAAGCTGGAGCGAGCCAGTGTGCATGAACCGCGACGCGGGATCGTGCGCGGGGACGTCGGTCCACATCGAGCGGATGATGCACATGTCGTCGACGCATTCGCCGAGCTTCGAGAACACTTCACTGACTTCAATGCCCGCCTTGCCGTATTTGCTGAACTTGAACGGCGAAGGAAACGCTACGCCCGTGAGGCCTGGCAGGGTCTTGTCTTCAAATCTTGCGAGAGTCGGCTTCGGATCGAACGTATCGACGTGCGACGGCGCGCCGCCCGCAAAAATGTGAATCACGTGTTGCGCCTTGCAGGGCAGCGGCGGATGCTTGGGAGCCAAAGGACTTGCCTTCAGAGCCTGCTGCACCACCTCAGCCGCCTGCGCGGTCGAGCCCTTCAGTGTCGAGCCGAGCAGCATGCCCAGCGAAAGAGCACCCATCCCCATGCCGCTTTTCCGCAGCATTTCCCGGCGGGTCATCGCCAGCTGTTCGAGGGGAATCATGTGCTCCGCAGGGTCGTAATTCGGCAATCTGGCCATGGTTAGCAACTCCTTGACATGACGCTCACAAGCAGTTCGATCTGGAAAACGCATTCAAGAGGTGATTATTCCGTAAAACTACTTATTCAAGATGCAAGGAATTTAGCACACGTTCGGCCATTGTGCGCAATTCTTTCGGCGCAAAAAAGAACGGAGCCGGCGACGAGCGGGGCTCCGTGTCGTTCCTGTCTACCTAGATTAAATCTCAGGCGAGGACCGAACCGCTCGCCGGTTGCAGGACCTGGTCCGCGAGCGAGGAACTCGTGCTGAACGTTGTCGAACTCACGGTTCCGGAAGTCGGTGAACTGACCGCTGCCGCGGGCACCGCGATCGCGCCATAGTTCACCGATGACGACTTGCAGAAATCCGTCCCGTCACCGCCCGCGGCGAAAATAGCGAATCCGTGAAAATTCGATCGCGCCTCCAGGAATTGCAGACGGTGGGATGTTCGTGGCGGGCCACTAATGGTCGCAAAGATCGAGCAGTTGGCTTGTGGTATACTCATCACACATGTCGATGCCGGTTGAAAAACCTCGCTATCAGACGATCGATGAATATCTTCGGATCGATCGCGATTCGAGCGAGCGGCTGGAGTATATCGATGGCGAAATCGTTGCGATGGCAGGTGGGACGTACAACCATAGTCTCGTCATCGCGAACGCGGTGCGTGAATTGGGCAACGGTTTGAAGGGCAAGCCATGCCGTGTTCTCGAGAGCAATTTGCGGGTCGGCATTCCGCGCGACACGCGGTTCATGTACCCCGACATCCCCGTGATCTGCGGCAAGCCAGAATTTGATCCGCGCGATGATCGGAATGAAACCGTCACGAATCCGCGACTGGTGATCGAGGTGCTCTCACCGAGTACGGAGCTGCACGATCGCGGCGAAAAGTTCCGTCGCTATCGGGAACTGTCGTCGCTACAAGAATACGTGCTCGTCTCTCAGGAACGACCGTCGATCGAAACGTTTTTCCGCCAGGCCGATGGCGCCTGGCTGATGACTCCGTACTTTGGAATCGAATCGACTATTCGCCTCCGATCCGTGGAGATCGATTTGCCGATGACCGAGATTTACGCCGGTGTCGAATTCCCACCGCCCTCACCCGACGAATAATCGCCGGCGCATTTCAGGTAAAATTCACGCGCCCGACTTCGTTGTGGGATTCGGCGCTTTCCAGCCGTAGGTCACGTAGCGATTCTCGAACGTGCCGTTGGGATACAGATCGACGATGCCGTAGCCTTCGGCGAACTCGAGGTGCGGGCCTTTCCACCAGTTTCCGCAGACGGCGCCATTGCAGCAGAAGGTGATGCCCAGGTACTCGACCTGATCGACCTGATGCATGTGGCCGGAAAGGGCGAGCTTGACGTGATTGGCGGCAAGGAGTTTCACCAGCGGGCGAACGTTGTGGTGCATGTTCGCGTCGCTCGTCTCGTAGATGAAGCCGTTGCCTTTCGGTCCGCGTCCGCCGTCGAACATGCTGGAGATCGACATGAGCGGAATGTGCGTGACGACGACGGTAGGCAGCTTGTTGCGCGCGAGGTCCGCCTTCAGCCACTCGAATTGCTCCGGATCGAGATCGCCGTAATACGACGGCTCGCGGCGCTGGATGTTGTCGAGAATGATGAAGTGCCATCCGCTGTGATCGAAGGAGTAGAAGCGCTGCTTGAGCCTGAGGCGATCGAGCGCCATCTGTTTGCCGAACTCCGGATCGTTTGACGATGCCTCCTTCGTCGTCCAGCCGTACACGTCGTGATTTCCGATGCACGGGTAGACCGGCAGCTTGGTGTTCTGCGCCAGCACTTTCTCGTACATGTCGTACCAGGCGACCACCTGATGTTTGATTTGCCCCGAAGCATCCATCACGTGATCCCCGCCGGTGATGATGAACGCGGGCTGATATTGGTCGAGGGATCGCAACGCCAGCGCGTACCCCCGATCGCCGCGGTCTTTCTCGGTGATGTGCATGTCGGTGAGATGCGCGAACCGCAATGCACTCGGTTTCGCCGGCGCGACGACAAGCCCATCCGCTTGCGCAACCGTCGGCACGCCGCCCACCGCCGCCCCCACGCCCGTGGCCACGGCGGCACGAATTACGGTTCGTCGAGTGATTTGCGACATCATCGCCTCCGCTGAACGTCGCTCGTTTTAATGCAAACGGGGCGGCGATTCACGTTTGGGCGGCGCCGTGAGGTCGAACCCGCGGAGCTGCGCTCCGCCGCTAAATAATGGCGCAGACGCTGTTTGAATATTTAGCGGCGGAGCGAAGCTCCGCGGGTTTCTCGCGTGATACCTACTCCTCCCGCGTAAAACCGACGTTCACCGGCCAGGCGGTTGAGCTGTTCGCGGGGGAGAAATGCACTTCGGTTGATTCACCGAACTTAGCGAACGCCTGCTGAATGAGCAGCGGTTTTTTCGTGCCGTCGGCGCGGACCTCCTCGCCTTTCACGGTGTAAACGCCGAGCGGAATATTCTCCAGGTTGCCGTTCTTCAGGCCGCTGAGTTGCGGATCGAACTCGCGCTCGAACGTCAGCGGCTTGCCGTCGGTTCCGTCGATGAGTTTGCCGACGGGCGTGAGCGTGAAGACGCACTTCGTGCCCGCCGGCGGTTTTGACACGCTCTTCTTGATGTCGTTGCGATAGGATTGAAACTGCATGTTGACGCTGACGCCGTACCAGTTGGTGAAGTTCGCGGGGTCGCTTTCGTGTCCCGGCCGCACGCCGGTCAGCTTCCACACATAATCCTGCACGATGCCGTTGTCCGAATCGCGATCGGATTTATCGTCGCCGACAGGTTCGAAATCGAAGCGGAACTGCTTGCCGTCGAAGGGCACGTACATCCAGGCGCCGTTGAAGCGATAGGCGCCGTCGGCGAGTTTCTGTTCGTACGAACCGTCGGCGTTGACCTTCGGCGTGTAGTTCACCTTCTCGCCGCCCTTGCTGCTGACGCCGTTGAGATCGATGGTGATTTTCGCACCCGGCACATCGATCGGCTTTCCATTTTGCTGAAGTATTTTCCCGGTCGCATATCCGGCCTTCGGGCCGGAAGACGTGTTTGCACCCGCACTCGCTGAAGGCGACGCGCCACCGGATGAAGACGCCGCCGTATTCGAATCCGATTTACTACATCCCGCGAGTGAAAGAAGTGAAACAACAGCCACGGCAAAAAGGATTCGGGCGGAACACATGCGCATTGTCGAACTCCCTTGAGAGAATGAGACGTGAGATGAAGACCTGAAATCCCTCCGCGAAGGAAGATTTTACGAAGAGAGCGCGGCTTCGCAATGATGTGCAGTGCGGTGGCGCGCGAGCAAGTTGGCGGCGCTACGAATGCGCTCGAAGTGAAGTCATCCTGAGAGCGTGTGATCTTTTGCGTGGCGAGGGCGTCTCGCCCTCGCATTTGCGGCTACAGCCGCGTTGGCGAGGGCAAGATGCCCTCGCCACGCTGAAAAGATCACACGCTCTGAGCGCAGCGAAGGATCTCGGGATGCGAAGACGCGCTTGATTTCGAGATCCTTCGCTCCGCTCAGGATGACCCGTTTATAGACTTACGTCGAATATGGAACTTCTCGCGGATCCGCGCGGCGAATTCGTCGAAATCAATGAACTCATCGTCGTCTGCATGGTCGGCCAGCAGAATAGCGGCGCGATCTTCGTCGGTCACGGTTTGGTCGAAGTCGTCCTGAGATGGTTCGTCGGCAGCAGCCACTGCTAAATTGTACCACGAAACGAAAGAGCCCAGCCAACTCGGCTGGGCTCTTGTGAGTCTCGCGCGTAGACATTGTTATCCCCCGACTTCGATGCGGGCGTATTGGGTCAGCTCGACGGTGTTCTGCTTCAGGTAGTTGGCGACGTTGCCTTTGAAGACCTGGGCGTTGAAGAATTCCTGGTCGAGCAAAACGCGCTCGGCGAAGAAGGCGTTCATTTTGCCTTCGGCGATTTTCTCGGCGATGTTTTGGGGCTTGCCGGTCGCTTTGGCTTGCTCGACGGCGAAGGCCTTTTCCTTTTCGACGAGGTCTGCAGGGACCGCGTCGCGCGTGAGGCCGGCGGGGCGGGCGAAGGCGATGTGTCCGCCGAGCTGTTTGATGAGGTCGTCGCTGGGGTTGCCCTTGAAGGCCATGATGACGCCGATCTTTCCGCTGATCGCGTAGAGGTAGAGGCCGACCTTGCCACCGGCGGGGGCCTCGAGGCGAGCGGTCTTACCGACGACGATGTTTTCTCCGGTTTGCTGCGAGACTTCGGTCGCGGTTGAATTCACTTCGGCGGCCTGGGCGACGTTGATGCCCGGGTTGTGAGCGAGCGCCTTGGCGGCCTTGGCGGCCAGGGCGAGGAACGGTTCGCTCTTGGCGGTGAAGTCGGTGTTGCAGTTGAGCTCGACGAGGGCGGCGGCCTTGCCATCTTCGGTGACGACGCCGGCGACGCGGCCTTCGGACGCGGTGCGTTCGGCGAGCGACGCCTTCACGCCTTTCTTGCGAAAGCCTTCGATGGCCTTCTCCATGTCACCCGCGCACTCGGTGAGCATCTTCTTGCATTCCATCATGCCCTGACCGGTCTTTGACCGGAGTTCGTTGACGAGCTTGGCGGTGATTTCTGCCATTTTATGTTTCTCCAGATTCGTTGCGTTTGATTGAGTTGTTAGAAAAGTGCGGGCGCCGCTGATTGGCGGCGCCCGCGTGAGTTGGTCGGATAAGCACGTCCCTCGAGTACCCGCTTCGCGAGTTCCCGGACGTCGCTAAACGAGTTACTGAGCTGCGACCGCGGGTTCCGATTGCGGGACGTTCTCGACCGGAGCGGGCGTTTCGCCTGGCGCTGCTTCTTCGGTCGGGGCGCCTTCCGCGCGGAACTGGCTCCGCGTGCTGCGGCGACGCGGCTGACCCGCATCTTCGCCCTTGGTTTCCGGGCGGGCCGTCTTGCCTTCGATGACGGCTTCGGCGAGCTCGTGCATGATGATTTCGATCGCGCGCATCGCGTCGTCGTTGCCCGGGATCGGAAGGTCGATCAGATCGGGATCGCTGTCGGTGTCGATCAGGGCGATGGTCTTCACGCCGAGCTTCTTGGCTTCCTTCACCGCGATGTGCTCACGGCGGGTGTCGATGATGAACATCACGCCGGGCATGCGTTCCATCTTGCGGATGCCTTCGAGATTGGTCTTGATCTTGGTGCGCTCGCGATCGAGCGTGGACTTCATCTTCTTGGAGTAGGTTTCGATCTGGCCGGTTTCCCAGAGCTTTTCGAGTTCTTCCAGTCGATTGAGGCGGGCGCGGATGGTGCGGAAGTTGGTGAGCGTTCCGCCGAGCCAGCGCTCACTGACATAGTGCATGTTCGCGCGCTTGGCTTCATCTTCGATCGCGTGACGCGCCTGGCGCTTGGTGCCGACAAAGAGCACGTCCTTGCCACCGGCGACGGTCTGCGTGATGAGCTTCTTGGCGCGGAGAAGTCCCTTGATGGTTTCCTTCACATCAATGATGTGAATCATGTTTCGCTTGCCGTGGATGTACGGCTCCATCTTGGGATTCCAGCGGCTGACGCGGTGGCCGAAATGCACACCCGCATCAACGAGGTTTTTGACGAGCTCAGCTTGATTCGTAGCCATGTTCACTCCGAACGTCGATCTGTTCCCCGAGATTGATTCTGCGGTCGGGAAGATCGCCAGCCCATGCAGAAGCAGACGGCCAAGTCGCCGGCAACCGCCATAAGGCTTTAGGTAAAACGAGGTTGTAAAAACGGACCCGCGGGCAGACTCGATTCCCCCAATCGACACCACGCAGGCGGCTCTTGGCTGAGCCGAGCCGAACAGTGTAACGCAATGATGCGTTGGATTCAAGCTCGGAAGGCGGGGAAATGAGCGAAAAACGAGGCGAGTGCGCGGTTTACGGATCGGCGCGCCGTGAAGGGAGAGGAACGAGAACCCGCGGAGCTTCGCCCCGCCGCTAAATATTGGGAATCCTGACGGACATCACCCAATAGTTAGCGTCGGAGCGAAGCTCGCTGGTTCGGGTACGCACCTCAGTGAAGAATCGTACCCTCGCCACTCAGTTCCACCACATCCGCGGATTTTACGGTCAAAACGCCGTCGCCGGCTCGGAAGACACCAATCCCCAACGTTTTGGGTTGCGTGGCGTCCTCGCCCCTCCCGACATCGCTGAAATCCGTTTTATAACTTGAGACGGGTTCACCGTTCACGGAAGCTTCCATTCCATCTCTTCGAACCTTGATGATGACATCGAGCTCCTGGTCAGGGATCGTTTCATGATTGAGGACATGCCGCGTTGGATTGTTCGGATTCGAAGAATCAAGCTTATGCTGCACAGGGCCAAAGCTGCACTCGGTACCATTGTCGCCCTTGATGCTGAAGTGAAAGTGTTTTCCGCCGCCGACGCACCCGATATTCATGCATTCGAGTCCTGTTTTGCGGATGAGATGCAGGTGATAGTCATATTCGGCAGGCGGCGCGTAACGGAATTTGACGAATTCGACCGTGGTCGCCTTGCTGCCGACGAGTGTACTACCCTGCACATGCCACCACCGGCGGGCTGCGCTTGGATCCGCCAGCGGAATCAGATCAACCTTTTTTCCATCGGTGGCTTCGTGCGCGGGCGCGAGGCCGACTGATGGCGTGGCAGCTTTGGTAGTGCTGACGATCGATTGCGGGAAACCCGAAGCAACCGGCTCCACGAGCCGTCGTGCCGCAATGGGCTTGATTCCCCACTGATCCGCCAGCTTGCTGACTTGATCGTCCATCTGCGCGACTGACTCGGAGAAGGCGAACAGAGATTCCTGGACCGTCCCGCGATAAAGGAGTTTCCGGCCTTCTTCCTTCTCGCGATCGGCGTCGAGCGATTTGCGGTACGCGTCGTCGAGATCTTTGCTGAGCGCGAGGATGCGTTTGCCGCTGCTGACGAGACTTGTTGCGTCTTTGCTTTGAGCGGGATCGGCGGAGCTCACATCCGAGGCGCCGGCAATCGCATCCTCAAGCGTCGCCTGTGCGCTTGCGACGGCGGCCTGCACCCGGCCATACGACGCCTTCTGGTCCGATTCGAGCGAAGGACCAAGTTCCTTGGTCACCGTCGAGTTCAAAGCGCGGACGAACGCCGTCGCCGCCCGGACGACCTTCAACGACGCCGGGTCCGGGAGGTTGTCGTTCCCCGGTGATGAACCGGCTTGAAGTTCGTTGCGATAGAGCAAGCGCGTGCTGATGTCGCGATTGGTGATCGATTCGAAGGAGATCGTCGCCCACAGCGAGCTTTGCTCCGCCTCGAGCTGTTGCCGACGCGCGAGAAGAGCGTCGACCTTCTTTCCGATCGAATCGACCTCCGTCTTGGCGGCTTCAATCTGATTGTTATTGGCGCGATAAATGTAGTTGAACTGCTTTGGCCGCTGGACCTGATGATAGGTGGAATCGGTGTCGTGCATGACGAAGTCGCGCGCGGTGCGGCCATAGAAATCTTTCCATGCGACCGGCGCGCCACCCTGGCGGTCCATCAGCTCGTTGCCCTTGGCGGCGACGTTGGCGCGATCGGACGCGATGGCCGCTTTGTAGCCCGCTTGAACGAGTGCTTTGTTGATCGCCGCGATCGCCGCTTCGTCGGCGGAGAGCTGGTCACCCAGGAAGGTGAATCGCCTCGCCTCGGGCGAGTCATCGGTCGATGCCTGCGTGGTTGCCGGCGTGGCGGCGAAAAGATGCACAGTGCCAAGCAACACGATCGCCACGACGAATGAAAGATGAACGAGTGCACGCTTCATAAAGGTCTCGCAATTCTCTGATTGATGTGGTCTATCGATCCCATTCACAGAAGAATCCCTGAATGTTGGGCACCGCGGCGCCTTCGACGTGGCCGCTGGCGGGCCGTGAAGAAAGCTTTCCGTTCCGAGCGAGAAAGAGACAATCGAAGTCGTTGGAAAGAGGTGACTCAACGCCAGCGGGATCGATGGGATGCTGGTTTGTCCAGGTCCAGCGACTCGTGGAAGTGTCGCGTCGTCCGCCCAGCCAAGCGGTCATGCCCTCGCCTTTGAGATTCTGCAAAAAGGCCTGCAAGTCGGCGGATTCCGGCCGGGCCAAGTGTCCACCCAGTTCTGCGCAACGCTGATCCGCGGCGTGCCAGCCGATCGTCTCGTCATAGAACTTGAAATGACGCCCGTCATGCGCAACTGCATCCGCGGGGATACCCTGCTCCCTGATCGGTGCGGGGGCAGCGATGGCCTGTTTTTCCTGAGGCGCCAAGGTCGTCGGTCGCGCCGGTGGTACGGTTTTTTCAGAGGCGTGATCGAGCGGTGCTGGTTGCGACGCGCTTGGGATATTCGTCGTCGCGTCGGTCGCGACGGGCGAACGACGCTTGAAAACGAAAACCCCGACCGCCAACAGCGCGATGACCGACACCGCGCCAATGGCGGCGATTTTCGAAACGCGCCCCGAAGAACCGTCCGGCACCGATCCTCTCTGACTCTCGTCAGAGGGAATGCTCGGCGATTCCTGGATCGCCGTTGCCGGAGATCGCCCCGACAGATAATCCGCGACCGCCCGCCCTAATTCGCTCGCGGATTGATATCGATCGTCGGGCCGTTTCGCGAGCGTCTTCAGCACGATTCGCTCCATCGTTTCGTTGATGAGCGACGGCCGAATGGTTCGCTGACGCGGATCGTCATCCGCCGCCACGTCGTGCGCCTGAAGGACCTTGCTCGGCGGCGTCGGCTCGGCGGTGAGGATGTTGTTGAGCACGTCGCGAATATTCCCGACCACCGTGTACGGAAACCGTCCGCCGGTCAGCATCTGGTAAAGAATTACGCCCAGGCTGTAGACGTCGGTACGCAAATCGATCTTGTCGGAATCGCCTTCCGCTTGTTCCGGGCTCGACCATGGCAAGCTGCCGAGGAATTCGCCCGTAATGCTCACCGGTTGCGTGATGCTTTCGTTGAAACGATCGAGCGCCGTGCGCGCGAGCCCGAAATCGAGGATGTGCGGCTCACCGCGGTCGTCGATGCGGATGTTGCTCGGCTTGAGATCGCGATGCACCACTCCGCGAAGATGTGCGGCGCTGACGGCGGCGCAGATCTTGAGGAAAAGCCGCAGCAGTTTGCTCGGATCATCGGGGTGTCTGCGGTGCCGATCCTGCATGAATTCATCCAGTGTTCGTCCACCGATGTAGTCCATTACGATGAAGCGGCTTCCGTCGGTTGTCCGGCCGGCGTCGAGCACCGTGACGATGTTGGGATGATTCAACGTCGCCAGAATCTGCGCCTCGCGCTTGAAGCGAGCCAGTGCCCGTTCATCGGCGAGCGGTCCATCGCGCAGAACTTTGACGACCACTCGCCGCCCGGTGCTCAGTTGCGTTGCGAGATAAATGATGCTCTGTCCGCCTCGCGCGAGCTCCGCATCGATCGAGTAACCGGGCGCCTGGATCAGCGGACGCTCAAATTCTTCGCGCACCGCCTGCGCGAGGCGCTCCATTTCCGGCGTGATCGTTGGCGCCGCCTCGGCTGCGGCACGCGCGGATTTGACCCGCTCGAATCCCTTCAGCGCATCCGCGAGGTCGGGCATCAGGTCGGCATTGTTCTGCATCAAGGATTCGTAATCGACGAGTTTGCCCGAGGCGCGCGCCGTTAAAACGTCGTTCATCACACGCGTGATTCGTGCGGCTTTATCCGCGTCGGCTTCGGATGATTTCGCTTTGTCAGAATCGGTGCTCATGAAGCTCTCATCAGAAACAACAAGAGCTGGTGCCCGGTCGTCACAATCCGGCGGAGAAATTTCCACTGCCGGCGATCGATTCGCGCAACTTCTTGAGAATGCGGTGAATAGCCATTTTCACGGCGCTTTCGCCGCTGCTCAGCTTCTCGGCGATCTGGACGAATGTCAGCCCTTTTTGAAATCGCAGATCCATCAGCTCCCGATCCAGAGCGTCCAATTCCCCCAAAGCGCCGGCGATCGCCTCTAGCGATTCTTTTCGATACAGCATTGCACTGAGGCGCGTTTGATCTGCGGGGATTTGATCGAGCGGGGACGAAGCCGTTTCGGTGCCGGCGCGTCCTTCAACAATGCGAGCATGCCCGCCGCCGCGTTTGAGCGCCTGTTGTGCCTCGATCAGGTTGAGGAATTTGCTCTTAGCGACGGATTTCAGCCAGGCGAAGAACGCCGCATTCCCGCGCGCATCGAGCGAATGAATCCGGCGGAACGCTTCGACGAGCGTTTCCTGAAGGACGTCCTCGGCCGAGAAGCCGGGCTCGTCGGATGGAAGCAGAGATTGAACGTAATGAAAGAGAGAATCGTGAAAGTTCAAAAGCAGCCGCTCCAGTGCACCTCGATCGCCGTCGACCGAATTGTGCAGGAGCAGCGAAACTTCCTCGTCCGTCACCTCAGGTACCCCTGAAAAGCCCGGAGCAGTTTAGAGTTTTTTGCGATGAACGGAAGGAGGACGCTCGCTCGGTCCTACTTCGCCGGTTCCGTCGTCGCGCTGCGTTCGGGGGTGAGGATGAAAATGCGACCACCGAAGCGCGGGACATTTTCGTGGCCGTTCTTCACTTCCATCGGGCCCATGTCGAGGATGTACGCCGAGCCATCCGGGCCGAACTTCACATCGACCGGCCGCTCCAGCGCGATGATGTCCTTGCGGCCCAGCTTGCTCGCGGGCTTTCCGCCGGTGTTTTTGACGAAATCGGTGACTTTGCCTTTTTCCGTGTCGATGTTGACCATCACGACGCGATAACCCGGCGAGCCGGTGAAGTTCTTCACGCCGCTCGTGGCGAAGGGCGCGCGATCGCCGCTAAGCGTCACGAGCAAATTGCCTGACATTGACTTAAACGGGCCCGTGTTGGGGATAAACGTCATCTTGCCCGCGCCGCAAAGCGAGGGGAATGTCGCCTGCAGCAGCCCGGCGCGATCGATCTCGGGGTTCTGCAGGCCCTTCGGTGGATTGCTGGCGGTGTGGTCGATGAGGTTGTAGATCTCGCGATAGCCGGTCCCGCGCATCAGCTCGGGCGGCGGTTGGTAGCGCTCCTGGCCGATCGATTGCAGATCGGCACTGAAATCCGGCCAGCCGTACCACGCGCCAGTGACTAAACGCAGAAGGGCATCCTTGTCATCTCTCACCGGGCGCGTGCCGCGGAGCTCCATGCCGTCGTTGGTGAAGTAAATTCGTCCGCCGCCCCATTCGTCGACGGCAAGGCCTCGCGGCAGGCGGACGCCCGTCGCCTCGACGTGCACGTCTCCACCCGCGACATTTGCAGAGTAGATCGCAGCGGTCGGACGCTGGTCCGGCGCGGGCGGAACCCACGAGAGATCGCTCACGCCAAAGGGAAGGAATGGCGCCGTTCGCGCGATGTCGTCGCCGCCGAACAAACCCGCCCGCGGGTTCTTCGCGTCGAATCGATAACCGTTCAGCTTGAGCGTGTAATACGATTGGTCGCAGAACCTGGGATGCTTCTTCACCCAGCCGATTTCCCAATCGTCCGGTCCAACCACGCCGCTGTTCGTCGCGGCGCCTTGGCCGAAGTAGACGCGATTTCCTTTCACGATGATGTCGGTCAGCGAATACTCGCCGAGGCAAGGGAAATCGGATGCGATCGTTTTGTGGTTGCCGTCGTAGTCGAACGCGGTGACGACGCCCTTGTCGTCGAAGTCGCGATGGGTGACGAAAATCTTCCCCTGCGCGACGGTCATTCCGCCGATCGGGCCTTTCACCATGAACGCCGGGCGGATCAAACCGAATGAGGGAATGCGGATGTCGCGCGGATAGATTTCGAAGTATTTGTCGTAGTAATCGTGCGTGCCCTTCGTGTAGCCGAAGATCTTTGTGTCTTTTCCGCCGATGCCGCTCTCGGCGATGAGGATCGCGCCCTTGCCCGCGAAGGCGTCCGGGTCGAACGCGATCGCGCTCGGCGCCGTCAGATGTTCCACAAAGGTTTTGAGCTCATATCCCGGCGGATATTCGACGATGGAACGATCGATCACCTGCTGCTGGTTGGGGGCAAGAATAGACGGCCCGCGGATGCATCCGCCGATCAAAACGATCAGTGCCAAAAGCAATCCGCGATAGAAAGACGACAACCCGCGGCCCAGAAGCATATCCATGGGGAGCATCATTGGATCGGGTAAGGATTTTTGCAAATGATGGGAGGGCAGAAGCCAGGAGCCACAAGCCAGAAGCCAGAAGGAGAGGCCGCTTTTCTGCTGGCTTCTGGCTCCTGGCTCCTGGCTTCCCTTCGATTACAGCTTCACCGTCTTCACGAGCTCCTTCACGTGATCGACGCTCGTCTGGAATGCCTTCTTCTCATTGTCGTCCAGCTCGATCTGGATCACGCGCTCGACGCCGTTGGTGCCGAGGACACAGGGCACGCCGACGAAGTATCCGCCGACGCCGTATTCCTTTTCGCAGTACGCGGCGCAGGGGAGGATGCGCTTCTTGTCCTTGATGATCGCTTCGGCCATCTGCACGGTCGCGGCGGCGGGGGCGTAGTAGGCGCTGCCGGTCTTCAGCAGCTTCACGATCTCCGCGCCGCCGTCGCGGGCGCGCTGGACGATCTGTTCAAGTCGTTCCTTCTTCACGAGCTGCGCGATCGGAATTCCTCCCGCGAAGGTGTAGCGCGGCAGCGGGACCATGTCGTCACCGTGGCCACCGAGCAATAGCGCCTGCACGTCTTCCACCGAGCAGCCGATCTCTTCCGCAAGGAAGCTTCGGTAACGGGCGGCATCGAGCACGCCGGCCTGGCCGATGATCTGGTTCGTGGGGAAACCGCTCGCCTTCCACGCGACGTACACCATCGCGTCGAGTGGGTTGCTGACGACGATCATGATCGCCTTGGGCGAATGCTTGGCGACGTTCTGCGCCACTTCGCGCACGATCTTGGTGTTGGTCGCGATCAGGTCATCGCGGCTCATGCCCGGCTTGCGGGCGATGCCGGCGGTCACGATCACGACGTCGCTGTCGGCGGTCTTCGAGTAATCGCTCGTGCCGATGATCTTCGAGTCGTAGCCTTCGACCGGCGAGGCCTCGTACAGGTCGAGCGCCTTGCCCGCGGGCATGGTGAAGGGCACCTTTTCTTTCGTTCCGTCCGGCTTAGTGACTTCGATTTCCGGGATATCGATCAGAACGATATCGCCCAGTTCCTTGCTGGCGGCCCAGTGAGCGCACGTCGCGCCGACATTTCCGGCCCCAATAATGCTGATCTTTGCACGTCGCATGTGAAGTGATCCTTTCGAGAAAACGAATCGATGATTATGGAGAATCCGCTGCGCAATTCAACGCGGCAAAAGGAAACCACAGATGAACACGGATGAACACAGATCGGAATTGCCCACGAATCGCACGAATCTCCACGAGTGAATTCGGTTCGGATTCGCATGCATTCGTGCGATTCGTGGGCAATAAGTCTTTGGTGGCCTTGCCAGAGCTTGCTCGATGCGTAACTTTCGAGCGCTGCGCGAGTGTAGTTAGAACAGGCATTTAGCGCAACGGCCTAAGGAGAAATCTCATGCCGAATTTCCGGCGCTTCGTCCCCGCATTAATGTTCGTTTTCGTTTTCCTCGTCGCACAAGCGCAGGCGGCGGAAAAATCCGACATCGCTCCGGTTCAATTTCAGGAAGAGACGCTCGAGAACGGCCTGCATGTGATCTACGCGCCGCTGAAGGAATCGCCGGTCGTGCACGTGCGCGTACTCTATCACGTCGGTTCCTCCGACGAGCGGCCCGACCGGCAGGGCTTCGCCCACATGTTCGAGCACATGATGTTTCGCGGATCGGCGCACGTGAAGCCCGAAGAGCACATGAAGCTCGTCGGCACCGTCGGCGGAATGTCCAACGCGTTCACGAGCTTCGATCAGACGACGTACGTGAACACCGTTCCCTCGAATCAGCTGGAGATGGTGTTGTGGCTCGAAGCAGATCGCATGGCGAGCTTTAAAGTCTCCGCGGACATCTATCGCACCGAGCGTCTCGTCGTCGCGGAAGAGTGGCGCATGCGGAACATGAACCAGCCGTACGGAACGCAGATGCAGGATTTCCTGAAGCTCTCGTTCCTGAAAAGCAACTATCGCTGGACGCCGATCGGTGACATGGGCGACCTGCTCCGCGCCCGGCCGAGCGAATTGCAGAGCTTCTTCAACAAGTGGTACACGCCGGACAATGCGACGCTGGTGATCGCCGGCAACATCGACGTCGATCAGACCAAGAAAATGGTTCGCGAATACTTCGGCTGGATCCCCGCCGCCGCGGAGAAGCCGGTGCGCCCGAACGTCACGGAACCGCCGCAAACCGAACCGCGCCGCGAAGTGCAGTATCAGCGCGTGCCGCTTCCCGCGATCGTGATCGGCTGGCACACGCCGCAGTACACCGACAAGGATCACTACGCCCTCACGCTGCTCGGCATGATTCTCGGCAGCGGAAACACGAGCCGACTCGATCAGGCGCTGGTCAATTCGAAATCTCCGCTCGCGATGGAAACGAGCGCCGGCGAATGGCAGCTTGAGGACAACGGCATTTTCATCATCGATGCGAAAGTGCTGCCGGAAAAGAACACCGATGACGTGGAGAAAGAACTGAATCGCGTCGTCGCGGAAGTGCGCGACAAAGGCGTGACTGAGGACGAGCTCGCCAAGGCGAAAACGCAGATGCGCACGAGCATCATCAATGGCCGCAAAACCGCGACCGATGTCGCGACGATTCTGGGTGAAGAGTCCGTGTTCGGCAAAGATGCCAATCGCGTGAACACCGCGATGGACAACTTCAACGCGGTGACGACTGCCGGAGTGCAGGCGATGGCGAAGAAGTACCTCGCGCCGAATGAGTCGAGCACGCTCTACATCATTCCCGACCCGAAAGGCGAGCACGCAAAAGCCGCCGCGACGCAGGCCGCCGCGGTGAAGGCCGCGCCCGTCGCGCCGTCGACCGCGCCGATTACGCCGCGCGTCGTCGAATTCCCGAAGGATTATCCGACGAAACCGCCGATTTCCGACATCGCCAAGACCCCGCCCTTTGAGAAAGGCGTCAGCAGCGATGTGAACGGCGTGAAGGTCATCGTGATGCCCGATCATCGCCTCCCGCTGGTCGACTGGAGCCTGACGATGCGCCGCGGCGCGAATCTCGTGCCGGCTGAGAAACAGGGCCTCGCCGGCATCACCGCCGCGATGCTCATGCGCGGCGTCAAGGGGATGACGTACGAGCAGCTCAGCAACGACCTTGAATCGCGCAGCATCGACATTGGCGTAAGCGACGGCGGAGACTTCATGCGTCTCACCGGAAGCTGCACGACTGATCAGCTCGATCACGCGATCGAGCGCTCGCGGCAGGTTCTGCTTGAGCCGACGTTCCCGGAGGACGAATTCAAAAAGTTGATGGACCAGAGCATCGCCGAGCTGAATGATCGGCTGGCGCATCCGAATCCGGTCGCCAGTCGCGAATTAAACTTCGCGCTCTATGGCGACTCGCCGCTCGGGCGTTACACCACGGTGCAAACTCTCGGCGCAATCACGCTCGACGATGTGAAGAATTACTACAAGACGGTTTTCTCGCCGAAGGATGCGATCTTCATGATCAGCGGCGACGTCTCGCCCGAACAGGGGAAGGCGCTGGCGGAGAAGATGCTCGACGGCTGGAAAGCGAGCGGCGATCTTCCGCCGGTCGATTACACGCTACCTCCGGCGGCGAAGAAGCGGCACATCATTCTGGTGGACAACACCGAGGGTAAGCAGAGCACGATCGAGATGGGCATCCGCGCGTTCGACATCCACGACGAGGACAAATTCGCCGGCTCCGTCGCGGGCCGAATCCTGAGCGACGGCATTGATTCGCGCCTCGGCAAATACGTTCGCGCCGAGAAAGGCTATGTGTATGGCGTGTTCGGCTACTTCACGCCGGATCGCCACGGTGGAGCGTTCGTCACGCAGACCGATACGAAGTTCGAAACGACGGCCGACACGATCGACGCGATCTTCAAAGTCTTGGGCGACATGCGAGCGAAAAACGTGACGGACAAGGAACTGAAGGACGCCCAGATGCGCGTCGCCGGTGGAATGGCAATGGAGATGCAGACGATCGACCAGCAAGCCGGCCGGCGGGTCGAGGGCATCCTGAACGATTATCCCATCGACTACTACGACAAGTACCCCGCGCGAATCGCGCAGGTAACAGCCGAACAGGTGAAGGATGTGATGGACAAGTACGTGAATCCGGATGCAATGACGATCGTCGTGGTCGCCCCCGCGAGCGAAGTGAAGTCGCAGCTGGAAAAGTTGGGTGAGGTCGAGGTAATGCCCATGCCCTCCCAGCGCAAACCCGCGACGCAGCAGTCAACGCCGCAAAAGAAAGCGGCGTGAGGGATTTGTCTGATCCCCTCTCCCTGAAAGGGAGAGGGTGAGGGTGAGGGTCGAGCGTGGGAGTACGCGCCGCGCGGCGCTCGCGTTACGCGTAGCAGTCATCCTGAGCGCAGCGAAGCATCTCGATGTCGAGGGTCATCCTCGATCCCGAGATCCTTCGCTGCGCTCAGGATGACGCCAGCGCGATCATAGAAAATGAGACTATTCAGCTCTCATGCTTCACCCTCACCCCCACCCTCTCCCTTTCAGGGAGAGGGAGTAGACCCGTGTGTCGTCGCCGGCTTCGCTAAAAAATCCACCGTCTGATCCGCTAAATTCATCCACGCCTTCGCGATCGCTGCCTGTTCCGCCTTCGCACTTGTTTCGGAGATATCAGAATCACTGGACGACCGTTGCGTCGAATAAAACTCCGTCACCACCGTGCTGAAGGGCACAACACCCGTCCGCGTGTCGAGCAGGATGGCTTCCACCGTGCAGTACGCCTTGCTCTCATCCTTCTTGAACCACTTTTGCGAATCGTACGTCCGTGTCGAGGTGCGGTAGATGAGCAGCGCATCCGCCTGGAATCGCGCGGCCGCCTGGCGTAGATACGGAATCGTCATCTCCTTCGGCGTGACGAGCGACGGCAGATACGACACCTTCCGCAGATGCGGACTCTGCTTGAGGCGATTGAGAAAATCGTCGTCGATCTGCTGGTTCATCCGCACGAAGTTCTCTGACCATCCCCACCAATACGGCAGCTGCCCGAAGCGAACGACGGCAAGATGACTGTTGTCGGGGATGCGGACGTTGGCGGCGAGAATCTTCGCGAAGTCTTCGTTGCTGATGACCTTCGTGTCTTCTTTGAAGAGCGATTCCTGCAGCGTCTGTGCGGGAGCGACGTCCGCGGCGGACACGGAACCCGTCTCATCTTTGTCGATGTATCCGGTTGCGGCACAACCCAGCACGAGCGCGCAAAACGCAACGGCGATCAAGCCTCTGATCATAGCTGCTCCCATGTAGAAGTAAGACCCGCTACTTTGCTGTGTTCACGTCTGGTTCGGCGCCCAGCAGGTAAACCTTTTCCTCCATCGGCGCAAACGATTCGACCCACTTCCCGGCGGAAGGTTTGATTTCGCGATTTTCGTACGCCATGTGAAGCGCTTGATCGGGAAGCGATTCGACGCTTAGCGTAACGTCGCGATGCCATTTCCGTTCGGTATTCACCGCGATGATCAGCCAGCTCTCGCCGATCTTTCGCGCGCGGATTTCGATCGCGGCTTCGGAAGATTTAGCGGCGATTTCCTTTCCGCCGGGCGCGATCAGCCACGGGACGATCTGCTCTATATCGCGGTTTAGTTTGCCGATCGATTGCCACGTTTCGGGCGCCTGCGGCCAATAGGAGAAGTAGAGAATACCGTTCGCTCGATGCGCGAGTGCGATGAACGTCATGCAACGCACTTCCGCGGGCGTGGGCTGGGCCCATTTTCCGTTATCCGTTTTCTCGCCACCGAAGGTCTGGATGAAAGACAGATGCGGCCAGTTTGCGCCGTGCACGCGGCGTGCTTCGTCCATGTGCACGCCGACGTTCTTGAGCGGCACGTCACGATTTTTGGTGACGGGATAAACATCCGTCATCGTGTAGTCGGCGGCGTCCTTGTATTGCGCGATCGCGGTGAAGAGGTACATGTCCACGCCGAGCGGATGGTTCCCGTCGATCGCCTTCACGCGGTCGTATTCCTTCTTCAGCGCCGCCGGGTCCATGTTGTGGCCTTCGGGCTCGTCGGTGAGATACCACATGAGCAGGGCGGAATGATTGATCGACTTGGCGAGAAAGTCCTTCGTCGCGAACGGAATCGCCATCATCCCCATGCCATGAATTCCATCCATCGCTTCGGGACCGAAACCATTGCCGACGATCGTGTTGAAACGCCGCTCGTTGATCTCCGCAATCACCTCCGGATTGAGCTGATACACCCAGATGCCGATCGGGAAGAACGGCTTGCCATTGACTTGGATGACGCCTTGATCATCGAAGGTAACTTTATTTCCCGCGGCGAAGGAGAACGGTGCGAACAGGAGAACGATGACAGCGATCCACATGAAGCGTTTCATGCGGCGGATCGTAAGGCGAGCGCGCGACCATGTCACTGTAGGGTCCGCTTCAGCGGACCGGTTATTGCTTTTCAGCGGTGAGAGCAACCAGTCCGCTGAAGCGGACCCTACAATTGCGCACTGGCGTTACTCGAAGTTCACGCGCAACCATCGTCGATACGCGTCGAAGAGCACAGCGAATCCGCCGATCAGGTAGATCGGGATCGTCAACCCATAGTTCAGCCGTCCGTGTGCTATCCCCACGAGGATCGGAAGTGTCAGCGCGGACCCGACGACCATAATGAAAATGGAGAGGGTCGAGGATCGGAACCGCAGGGTCCAGGCGATGATTGAGAGTGCGGCCACCTGGCCGGAGAAAAAGAAAGCGTTCCACGCGAGGATCTCGAATAGGCCGTCGTGGCCCAACTGACTCGTCGCGAAGAGAAGTGCCAGTGAACTGACGTACGCGCCCGCCCAGCAGGAAAGGTAGTCCCAGACAAGTGACGCCATCGTTTCGCGGATGAAGGAGCGGCGTGACGCGGGCAGCGTCATCTCATAAGGCAGCATTGACGCGCGCCGCATCCATAAGCTCGAGGTAATGATCGGCGCTGCCGGCATCGAAACGACAAACACGATCGGCGCGATGTCGGCGAATTTCATGCGGTGATTCGCGTCGAATGCGAAGTTGATACAGATGAGCATGAGCAGCAGCGCGAGCGACCAGAGCACGCCCAGCCGCCAAGGAATCCATCCGCCGGCGGTGACGACGCGGCGGTGCGAGACGCGGGCGAGGAAAGAGTCGAGCGGATCGCCGTAACGCGGGGAGATTCGCCACCCGGGATAGCGTGCGATGAGGCCGGCCATGATGTCGAGCGCGCCGCCCTGAGCTGCCCCGCGAACCTCGGTCATGGCTCGGTGCTTCGACCCGGGCACGATCGTGCGGTATTGCGGCATATCCTCGCGCAAGCGCGCCAGTTGCCACCAGATCCAGCCAAACAGCGCGATCGATCCCGCAAGCAACAGTGCGATGAGCCGGATGTAAGCAACCGGATAGGCCATCATCAGGCTCAATCTGTGTTGCACCTCAGGGAAGCACACAAAAGCGAGCGCGGCGAAGAAAATCAGGAGCGTTTTGATCGACGGATCGTACATGAGCCAGCCCGCGAGGCTCGCGCCGACAGCGCACAGCGCGATCAGCGGGAAAAGTTCCAGCCGTACGATCTCGTTGACGAGCACAGGAATTCCGCACAGCGCGATCGCCACAAAGACCGCGCCAACGATCAGGTGCGGCCGGCGATAGTGCGGAACGAGCGACGATTGCCACGTCGCGATCTGTTCTTTCAGGTAGAGAATGCCCATGTCCGCAAGGATCACAGTCGCGAGGAAGACGAAGAAGCCCAGCACGGGCGGAGGGAAAAGGTCGGAGAGATCGTGCGCCACCGCCTGCCGCCACGCTGCCAGCAGCGCGACGAGTGCGATGAGGCAGTACGCGATCCGAAAGGCGAGCGGCTTGAAATAGTTCCCGGCGATGCGCGCGTAGAGGCTAATCATGATGCATCTCCAGGAAGATGTCTTCGAGGTTCAGATCTTCCACGCGGACGCGGGCTTCGAGCTGGGATTCGATGCTGCTGAGGAGTTCGGGGGATGCTTCGCGCACGCTGATGAGCGCTTCGTTGCCTTCGATGCGCGAGCGGAACCCGCCGGGGATCGTGAAGCCGGGGGCGATTGGCGCGCGGGCGGTGATGCGGAGGCGCTTGACCTGTTCCTTCAGGTCCGCGAGCTCGCCGTCGTAGGCGATTTTGCCGTTGCGAAGGATCGCGACGCGATCGGCGACGCGCTCGAGGTCGGAGGTAATGTGCGTGGAGAAAAGGATCGTGCGCTTTCCGTCGACGGCGATGTCGACCAGGGCTTTGAGGAAATCGCGACGGGCGGCGGGATCGAGGCTGGCCGCGGGCTCATCGAGGATGAGCAACTCCGGCTCGTGCGCGAGGGCGAGGATGATCGCGATTTTTTGCAGCGTGCCGAGGGAGAGGACCGCGATTCTTTGCTTGGCGTCGACCTCGAATTCGCGCAGCAACTCGCCGACGAGACGGTCGTTCCACTTCGGATAGAACGCGGCGAAGTAGTCGATCGCCTGGCGAACGGTCAGCCACGGATACAGCTGCACGATCTGCGGGACGTAGCCGACCCGGGCCTTGGTTTGGGCAGTGAGCTGCCAGCTGTTTTCGCCGAGGACTTCGGAGCGTCCGCCGGTGGGGGCGATCAGCCCGAGGGCGCACTTGATGAGCGTCGTTTTGCCCTCGCCGTTTTTGCCGAGCAGGCCGACGACGGAGCCGGCGGGGATGTCGAGGTTCACGCCGTCGAGCACCACCTTTTTCCTGTAGTGCTTCTGTAGTTCTTGCAATCGAATCGGTGCGTCAGTCACGGGTGTTCTCCTCCAGCAGCGTTTTGAGCTGGTTCAGCACATCCTGCGGCGAAAGATTGAGCTGCTGCGCGGTATGGGCGACCTGCTTGAGCAGCGGAAGCAGGACCTGTTTTCGCGTTTTCTGGCCGAGGCCGTTGCTCGAGGCTTTGACCATCATTCCCTGCCCGCGCACGAGCTCGACGAGTCCGTCGCGCTCGAGCAGGGAGTAGGCTTTGGAGACGGTCATCGGGTTCACTTCGAGTTCTTCGGCCACTTGCCGGACGGACGGCAGAAACTGTCCGGAAGCGAGTCGCCCGCCGGCGATCTGGGCGCGGATCTGATCGATTAACTGACGGTAGATGGGAATACCGGACGCGGTTGAAACCTGGAACGATATCGCGGGCATGTGTATTAGTGTAGGAATACACAAAGCGATCGTCAATAGAATTCTTTTTGAGCCATCGTCATTCTGAGCGGAGCGAAGAATCTCGGGAGCGAAAGTTGCGTGAGAGCCCGAGATCCTTCGCTGCGCTCAGAGCGTGTGATTTTTTCAACGTGGTGGCGAGGGCAAGATGCCCTCGCCACCCAAAAGATCACATGCTCTCAGGATGACTGGTCCCAAGGCGCCTCTTCCCGAACGGGCGCGTCCACTGTGCGGAACGCGACTCCTCCCCTAAAATGCCCGCCATGAGTTTTTTCACCGCGGCGGCGCGGGCTTTTTCTTCGAAGTCGCACGGCGATCCGGAAGATTATCGCATGACCCTCGGAGATCACCTCGAGGAGCTCCGCATGCGGATGATCCTCGGGATCCTCGGCTTTTTTGCGGCGGCGGTGATCTGTTTTATCTTCGGCGAGCAGGTGCTCGCCATCTTCGTTCGTCCGTTGTTCATCGCGATGGCGCGGGCGCACATCAACCCGCACATCAACTACATGCGGGCGGCGGACCCGTTCGTGGTGTACATCGAGATCAGCCTGATCAGCGCGGGGGCGCTGTCGTCGTGGTGGATTCTCTATCAGCTGTGGCAGTTCGTCGCCGCCGGACTCTATCCAGCGGAACGAAAGTACATCACGAAATACATGCCGCTCAGCATCGTGCTGCTGATCGTGGGGATGCTCTTCCTGTACTTCTACGTGCTGCCGATCTCGCTCGAGTTCTTTTTCCGGTTTAGCAACGCGCTGCCGCTCAAGATCCCGCAGATACCGGGATACGTGATCAATGAGCCGACGACGCAACCGGTGATGACCATCCCGGTGTTGCCCGCCGATCCGGAGCATCCGATCGAAACGCAGATGTGGATCGACGCCGCGCATCTGCAGGTGAAGTTTTTCTTCGGCGGCGAGACGCACATCATGAGCTTCGGCGATTCGTCGCTGATCCAGCAGGTGATCACGCTGCCGGAATACATCGACATGGTCGTGCAGATGCTGCTGGCGTTTGGGCTGTCGTTTCAGATGCCGCTGGTGGTGCTGGCGCTGGTGCGCATCGGCATCGTGGATCTGGATCAGCTCAAGGCGCTGCGGCGCTTCATTTACTTCGGCTTGTGCGTGCTGTCGGCGTTCATCATTCCGGATGTGGTGACCGGGATGTTTATGCTGATGATTCCGCTGATTCTGCTGTATGAATTTGGTCTGCTCCTCGCGCGGCCGGTGAAGGAGAAGCCGAAGCCTTCGACGTAAACAGGTTCACGGGCTGAAAACCTGTGCTACTTCGAAGTGCGTTTCTTTGAGCGCTTCTTTTTGAATGCGGCGATTCCGTTTTTGGCGACGGCGGCGGCGCGGTCCGGGCCTTTGATGCCGAGGAGCTTGAATTTCTTTCCGCGGATGCGGTTGTAGGAGACGAAGAACTGCTGGATCTCCTTCAGGCGATGCTCATTGAGGTCATTCAGCGTTTTACAGTCGTTGTAAGTTCGCGCGTCGACGGGAATGGCGACGAGGCGGTCGTTTCGCGAGGTCTCACCGTCGCGCTCGGTTTGCTCCGCTTCGATAATCCCCACGAGGCGTGCTGGAATTACGCACCCGCAGAAGGCGGGCTCATCCATCAGAAGCAGCACGTCCAGCGGGTCGCCGTCATCACCTAACGTCGACGGGAGAAAGCCGAAGTCGTACGGGAAGCTCATGCCCTCCGGCAGCACGCCGCTGAGCGTGAATTGCCCGAGGTCTTCGTCGAATTTGTATTTGTTCTGACTTCCCTGCGGCGTTTCGATGACGACGCGCCATTGCTTTTTCATTGTGTCGAAAGGGGAAAGCGTGGAGATCGTGGCCATTGAACCTCTGTAAACGCGGAGGGTGCGCTTCAGCGCACCGGTTATTCTCTTCGCACAAGAATAATACGGATCTCACTTAATTCGCGCGCCGCATGATGCCTCTTGTAGGGTCCGCTTCAGCGAACCGGTTATTCGCCTTTTCGAACCGAAGAAATAACCGGTCCGCTGAAGCGGACCCTACAAATGCGCGGAATTAAATGAGAACCGTATAACCGGTGCGCTGAAGCGCAACCTACGGGAGATTCGCCGGGAATTTAGAACTTCATCGCTGCCATCTTTTCGGCGGCGTTGGCTTTGACCTGTTTGTAGAGGCTGTTGCCATGGGCGTCGATCGCGACGATGAGGGGGCCGAAGTTTTTCACGCGGAATTTCCAGAGGCATTCGGGCATCAGGTCTTCCCACCAGACTTCTTCGATCTCTTCGATCTGCGTGGTTTCGATGGCGGCGGCGCCACCGACGATCGCGAGATAGACCGCGCCGTACTCTTTCATCTTGTCGACGGTGTCCTGGAGGAATCCACCTTTGCCGACCATCGCGCGCACGCCGTACTCCTTGATGAGCGGCGGATAGAAGCGGTTCATGCGCGTGCTGGTTGTCGTGCCGATGCAGACCTTTTCAAATTTCCCGTTCGGCAGTTTCTTCACGCCGGGCGCGGTGTGCAGCAGCACGGTGCCGGTGAGATCCGTGGGCGGCGGAACGCCTTCGTCGAAAATCCGAATCTGCGTCGCGTCGCGGATGCCGTAAATGTGGCCGTTGATGTAAACCGTGTCCTCGAGCTTGAGGTTGCGGACCATCTCTTCGGTCAGCGGAGTTTGTAGGGTGATTTCTGCCATGGCTTCCTCGTTTAGCCGCCGCGGCCACGCGGCGTTTTCCTACAGTTCGACCCCGCGTGGCCGCGGGGGCTAAACGTTGATCAGTTCCCAAACGTCACATTGCCGTCCGCGTCGATGATGGCGCTGGCTCGTTCGCCGCGCCAGCATTGCATGTTGACCGCGACGGGGAGCTGGCTGATGTGGGTGTGGGCCCATTCGATGTTGACGGCCATCGCGGTTTGCGCGCCACCCAAACCTTGCGGGCCGATGCCGGTTTGGTTCACCAGCTCGAGCAATTCGTTTTCGAGCTGCGCGACGAGTGGATCGGCCGAGTGCGTGCCGACCTTGCGAAAAACGCTGGCTTCCTTCGCCATCGCCGCGGCGACGTCGCTCGTCCCGCCGAGGCCGATGCCGACGATCACCGGCGGGCAGGGGTTGGCGCCCGATTCGAAAACGCATTCGATCACGAAGCGCTTCACCGCCTTCATTCCCTCTGCGGGCTTGAGCATGCGGAGGAAGCTCATGTTCTCCGAGCCGCTGCCCTTCGGCGCCATCCAGATTTCGAGCTTGTCGGAATCGTTGAAGTCGAACTTGATGACCGGGATTCCCTGGCCGCTGTTGGTCTGCGTGTTCTTCCGCGTGATGGGATGCACCGTGCTGCTGCGCAGTGGATATTCCTTCGTCGCGCGCTCGGCGCCGAGCTTGAGGCGTTTCTTCACTTCGAGCAGGTCGAGGTCGCCACCAAACTTGCTGCCGACGATCACCTTGTAGATCGGCAGGCCCGTGTCCTGGCAAACCATCATGCTCTTCTCGTCGGCGAGGCGCACGTTCTCGAGCACCGTGAGCATGATCTTCGAGGCGGTCGTATTGCCGGCATCCACTTCGGCCTGATGGCTTCCCTTGAGTGCCTTGCGGACGTCTTTGGGGATATCGGTGAGGGCCTTGATGTAAAGGTCCTTGCCGACGTCTTCGATGGTGTCGTAGAGCGTTGCGGTTGCAGTGGTCATACCAACTCCAAATTTTTATTATCCACGAAGGACACGAAGGGGCACGAATAAATCCAATGCTTGTCTTCTTCGTGTCCCTTCGTGTCCTTAGTGGACGAGACTCTTTTCCTGCTCGATCAGTTCCGGCGGTTTCAGGCGCGTGAATTTGACCGGGACTGTGTCCCATTTTAGGTCGCCATTCACGGGTTTTACCGTGATATTCTTCAGCCACTTCACGTTTTTTTCCGGGAAATCCTGGCGGTAGTGGGCGCCGCGGGATTCTTCGCGGAGTATTGCGCTTCGTGTCAGCAGCTCGGCGCAGACGCCGAGGTTTACTGTGTTGATCATTTCGTTCCACGGGGCGTTGTAGATCGGGGCGCCGGCGCCATTCGCCTGTTCGATCTTTTCGCGGATCTCGATGATCTCGGGGATTGCTTCGGCCATGTCTTTGCCGTTGCGCACGACGCCGGCCTTTCGCCACATCACGCGCTCGAGCTGATCGCGGAGCTTGAACGGATTCTCGCCGCCTTCTCGATTGAGCGGGGCGAGCCATTTCTCCATGAGTTGACGCGCTTGCGTGCTGACGTCGCCTGGCGCTTTTGCCGTGCGGATGTACTCGGCCATCGCGTCGCCGGCGCGGGCGCCGAAGACGATGGAGTCGGCGACGCCGTTGCCACCCAGACGATTTCCGCCGTGCACGCCGCCGCTGTCTTCGCCCGCGGCGAAGAGGCCGTCGATGTTTGATTTGCAGTTCAGGTCGATCCGTATGCCGCCCATGTGGTAGTGCGCGCTCGGGCTCACTTCAACGCGCGAGTGCAGCAGGTCGAAGCCATACTCGCGGCAGCGATCGACCATTCCGCGAAAGTTGTCGAGCAGGAACTTCTCGCCCATGTGCGTGGCGTCGATCAAAACGCCGCCGCTCGGGGTTCCGCGCCCGGCCATGATTTCCATGTAGCTGCTGCGGCTGACGACGTCGCGCGTGGCGCGCTCCATCTTGTCCGGCGAATAGCGCTCCATGTAGCGCTCGCCGTCTTTGTTGAAGAGCCGCGCGCCGGCGCCGCGCAAACCTTCTTCGAGCAATCCACCCGTGGCGATCGACTTGCCGACCAAAAGGCCGGTGGGGTGGAACTGCATCATTTCCATGTCGATGAACTCGGCACCCACGCGGAAGGCCATGCCCATGCCGTCGCCGGCTTTTTCCAGCGAGGGCGACGAAATTTGGTACATTGTCGCCCCGCCCCCTGTCGCGACGAGCGTCGCTTTTGCCTTCACGCTGACGAACTCGCCTTTGCGATTGTTCAGCAGCAGCGCGCCGACGACTTTGCCGTTGGTGTCGGTCAGCAGATCGAGCCCACGCGTCTCTTGAAGGACGGTGATGTTCTCCTGCTCGAGCGTCCAGTCGCGCAGGTTGGCCATGATCTCGATGCCGGTGAGATCGCCTTTGTGCACCGTGCGATCGAACGATTGACCGGCGAAGGGCTTCTGGTGAATGGTGCCGTCCGGGTTGCGGTCGAAGAGACAGCCGCACTTGTTTTCGAGCTCGAGGATTCGATCCGGCGAATCGTTCACCAGCGCCCAGGCGAGGTCCTGGTTGTTGACGAACTGTCCGCCTTTGATCGTGTCTTCGAAATGCTTTTCGAACGAGTCGTTCGGGTTGAGCACGCAGTTGTATCCGCCCTGCACCATTCGCGTGCAGCCGGACTGGCCGAGCAGGCCTTTGACGGCGATGAGGATCTTGGTCCGCGGATTGATGGTCGTCGCGTGCAGCGCCGCGAGAAGTCCCGCGCCGCCGGCGCCGAGGATCAGGATATCTGCTTCCAGTTCAACGAGCGGCAGCAACGGTGGCACCTTTCGGATTGAGGGGATTCAAATGTTCATTGCCGACAAACGCCATGATGCCCCAGTAGGCGACACCGAGGCCGAAGAGAATCAGCGCAACAGTGACGACGTTTCGCATCGGCTTCGTGACGATGCTGAAATCGCAGATGATGTTCCGCACGCCGTTGAGGCCGTGATAGAGCGCGATGATGAGGAACGAGATATCGACCGCGACGAACCAGGGGTTGTGGAAAAACCGCTGCTGAATCACCGCGAAGGTCAGGCCATGCGGCGTGCGCACCTCGGCGGTGAAATGCTCGACCCAGAAGTGCAGGACGAGCAGAAACAACAGGGCGGCGCCTGTGACGCGTTGCAGATACCAGTTAATGACGCGAGCGGACATTTCGAGTGCGTTCCTTTTCGTGGCGAGGGCGTCTCGTCCTCGCGCGTGCGGCATAAGCCGCGAATGCGAGGGCAAGATGCCCTCGCCACATTTCAACTCTTACGGCTGATGACGAAGGATGCCGTAGATGAACATCGGGAGCGCGCCGGCGATGAGCAGCGCCGCGCCGAGGCCGATCGTGAAATACCAGAAGACCTGCCGCTGTTTCGTCAGGCCGACGCCCATGTCGACCATGGTCAGGCGGATGCCGTTCATCGCGTGCAGGATCACGGTCGCCAGCAGAAAGATCTCGCCGAGCTTGAAGAACGGCTTGCTGAACGTCGCGAGCGCCGCATCGAACTTCGCGGGATCGCGCAGGTCGTGAATCGTGTGCACGTGCAGGATCAGATAGAACACGAGGCCCAGCCCCGTGAGCCGCTGGATCCAGAACGCCAGGTTCCCCGCGTACTTCCAGCTGTACTTACGGATTGTCAACGAAATTGCGCTTGTCATGGAATTTCTTCGGGAAGAGAAGCGACCGCTTCATCTTCATGATCGAGTCAGTGAGATTAATCCCCTTCGGGCACGCGGCGACGCAGTTGAACTGCGTGTGACAACGCCACACGCCGTTTTCGTCGTTCAGTTCTTCGAGCCGCTCATCGACGGCGTTATCGCGCGGGTCCATCAAGCGAAGCATCGCTTTATTAATAGCCGCCGGCCCCAGGTATTCCTCGTTTGAGCCAACGATTCCGCAGGCAGCGTAGCAGGCGCCGCAGGTGATGCAGTCGCGCTTGCCTTGGGCCTGCTTGCCGAACTCGCTCGTTGGTGGAACCACCGCGAGCTTCTTTGGATCGCGCTTGGGATCGGGATGCAGGGCAGGCTTCACGCGCTTCCACTGCTCGAAGAACGGATCCATCGCGACGACGAGGTCCTTCATCACCGGCAGGTGCGCCAGCGGTTCGACGACGATGGTATCAGCCTTAAGCGTGAGCACGCGCGTCTGGCAGGCGAGCCGCGGTTGCCAGTTAATGCGCATCGCGCACGTCCCGCACATTCCGACGCGACACGAACAGCGGAAGCTGAGTGTGGGATCTTGCTCGCGCTGAATGAGAAACAGCGCGTCGAGTACGGTCATCCGGTGATCAAGCTCGACGGTAAAAGAGTCGGTCGCTCCGTCCGAGCCGGAACGTGCAACCCGAATTTGATAAGTGGCCATTGAGGATGCTTCGGGAAAACGGCGAGTTTAGAGGCGCAAGGATGACTGTCAAGGCTTGGTGGTCGGTCATTATCGGTGGAAAACGATCGGATCGCACTGTCGCGACGCGCACTTCATTGTAACGCCTTCTAGCGATTGCGATTAGAGTCGGGCCATGCGATGCATCGGATGCGTTCTCGCGGTGGCGATTGGTTTCACGACGGCAATTGCCGCTCGCCCGCTCGAAGTCGAATACTTGCTCAAGCCGGATCGGACGATCGGCCCGCCGCTCGTTGGAATCGGCGTGCAGATGAACCCGTGGCTGTATTGCGCACCGAATTGGGGCGACGTGAACGACACGAACGTGAAAGACGTCGAGCGAAAGATGATCGACCTTGCGCCGCAGCACGTGCGGATCTTTCTCGAGCTGAAGTGGTGGGACGCGGACATGGATCCGAAGGTCCGCGAATCGTTCGTGCGTGTGTGCCGGCTGGCGGCGCGATCGGGCGCGAGCATCAACGCGACGCTGTGGCGCGGATGGGGCGGAAAGAACACGCCGGCGGTTGCGAAGCGCATGGCAGAGGTATTGCAGGAGCTGCTCACCAAAGATGATCTGCAGGCGATTCGGTACATCACGCTGCAGAACGAACCCAACAGCACGAAGATCACGACCGAGCAGTATGTCGAGCTGTATCGACAATTCGATGAGGCATTGCGTGCCCGAAATATTCGCGATCATTTTGAAATCGTGGGTGGAGATCTGCTCGGCATCGATCAGGAGCCCTGGTTTAACGCGATGGCGAATCATCTCAACGACGTGTGCGACGGCTGGTCGGTGCACATGTACTGGGAGTATTGGGACACCGATCACATCTACAACCGCCTCAACAGCGCGCGGCTGATCATCGACAAGATCGCGCCGGATCGCCGCAAGCCGATGCATCTGACGGAATTCGGCGTTCGCGGGCTTGGGTTTCCGAAGGAACGGCCGGGGCATTTCGTCGACGGGCGGCCGATGCTCGATACGACGGTTCATCCGGTCGAGTGCGCGATGGCGATCCTCGAGGCGATGAACATGGGGTACGTTTCGATGCTGCAGTGGGACGCGTACGACATTCGCTACGATCGGAGTCTCATGCGCACAGGCGTGATCGGCGAGCCAAAGGACGGCTGGCCGCTGAAGCCGGGATACGACTTGCTGCGACTCTTCACGCAGACGACGCGGCCGCATTGGCAGGCGGTGGATGTGCAAGGTTCACGCAGCCAGTTGCGGCTTGCAGCGCTGCGCGGGGCGAATGGCGAGATCACGCTCTTTGCTTTGAACTGTTCCGACAAACCGCAGACGTTCACGATCGGCGGATTGCCAAGGGGCGATTGGTCCGCACAGTCGTGGAATGAACGGGGTGATGGAAAGATGTCGGCGGTTGCGCCGGCGTTCGTGGCACCGAGCGGGCTCGCCGAAGTCAAAGTTGCGCCGATGAGCTTCACGGCGCTGTTCAATCACGCCGTCCGCAAGTGACGATGTCTTATACGGATCTCACTTAATTCGCGCGCCACATGAAGCTTCGTGGAGGGTCCGCTTCAGCGGACCGGTTATTCGCCTTTTCGAACCGAAGAAATAACCGGTCCGCTGAAGCGGACCCTACAAATGCGCGCCGGAATTAAATGAGAACCGTATTACTCGTAGGGTGCGCTTCAGCGCACCGGTTATATCTTCCGCGCGAATTGGATGACCGGTGCGCTGAAGCGGACCCTACGAAGACTCAATCACCACGAAGAGCGTTGAGAAGATTGGGAGGGCGAGGCTCGTGCCGAGCCGGTTGGTCTGCGAAACCGCAAGCGGGTTCCAAACGCCTCTACTTTCCGGGCGTTGGCGGCAGGCCTTCGTCCGCATGATCCTTTTTCAGGTTCGCGAGCATGTGCTTTACGTCGTAGCTTCCGCGGATGGCGACGTAGATCGTGATCGTGGAATACCAGACCAGCACCGCGATCATCACGATGTACCAGAAGTTAACGGCCATGATCAGATCGCTCCTTTCGTCGCCTGAGCCATCGTTTCAGTCTCGCCCGCGCCGGGCTTCAGCAGCGAGCCGACGATCATTGTAACCCAGCACAGCGCAAACGTCGTGAGCCCCGTCCAGTGCGAAGCCGTCGGGCCAATGCGGGATCGCAGGTAATCGATGGTTTCCGGCTTCCCAGCGACGATCTTTTGAACCTGCGTGATCGGATCGACCACCGGCACCCGCCAGGTCTTTTCCAGGAACAGGAAGATCATCGGCACGACCGCGCCGACGATGATCGCGGAATACGCGCCCCAGTTGTTTGCACGCTTCCAGTAGCACGCCGCGATCAGGAGCGTAGACATGCTCGCCAGATAAATGATGCCGGTGAGCTGCAGGTAATCCCAGAGGTTGCCTTCGAGCTTGTACCACAGGCCCCAGATCAGCAGAAAGACGCCGATGATCGCGACGATGAAGCGGTTCCAGAGCAGGCCCTTCTTTTCCGACCATGGCGTTTTGCGGAAGGGGGCGAGGATGTCGTTATAGATGACGCTGCCCCAAGCAAGCATGTAGGAAGAATCGGTCGACATGTCGGCGGCGAGCATCGCGGCGATGAGCAGGCCCATCAATCCGACTGGCACGATGTGGCTGAGGTAAATCGGCATGGCGTAGAGCGAATTCTCGGCCATCATTCCGTGCGCGGGCAGAACGTTGAACGCTTCGGGCTTGAGCACCGCGAGCGCCGCAACACCCCACAGGCCCGGGATCATGAAGCGGCAGACGAAGAAGAAGCTCGTGCGCGTGTAAACCTTCCGGCCCGTCGCGGAATCCTTCGCCGCCAGAACGCGCGCAATCTGCGTTTGCCACGTGAGCGCGGCGGCGGTGTTTTGTATGAGGTTGATCAGAAGGTACGGAAGGCCCATGCCCACCGCGATGAACGGATTAAATCCGCCGGCGCCGTAGTGGGCATGCACCGTCTCGACCATCTTGTTCCAGCCGACGTCGTGCAGGATCAGCAGCGTGATGACCAGCAACCCCGCGCTCATGATGACGAACTGCATGAAGTCGGTGATGAGCACCGAGAGCATCCCGCCCAGGATGGTGTAGACGGCGACGCCCACCAGCAGGCCCGTCATCACCATCTCGATCTTGTTGAGGTTGAACCCGCAAACGACGGCGAGGAATTCACCGCCGACTCGGAGGAACACGCCCATGTTGAGCAGTCCACCGAGCACGATGACAACACCCGCCAGCCACTGCACGCCGTTTCCGAAACGCTTGCGAAAAAGCTCGGGGATGGTGATGACGCCCGCGTCGCGCAGCGGCTTGATGCAGAATCCGGTGTAGCCGACGACGAACATGCCGATCGCCGTGCAGATGCCCACCGACGCGCCGGAAAAGCCCTTGTCGTAGGAGTTCTGCGCGGTGTACATCGCGGTGACGATGCCAAACTCGGTCGCCGCCAGTGAGGCGATGCCGAGATAGACATTCATCTCGCGTCCGGCGACGAGGAAGTCATCGACTCCGCCGACGTACTTTCGCACCATGATGCCGGCGACCATCGTCGCCAACAGATAAATACCGATGATCGTTCCATCGACCGGCCAGCTGAAATGCGTGAGTGCCAGAATCGACCAGGACAAGTGCATCATGTGCGTGGTTCTCCGCGACCCAAAAGTGTGCGGAGAAGATACGCCAAGAGACGTTTGTTGTCGAAACCGGGCGAAGTTTGCCACACTGGGAGGGCGAGGCCACCCGTTTCGCGTTCTTGCAAGAATGAACGGACGGTGGCACCGACATTCCTGTCGGTGATCAGGCACGGTAATCCGTGACCGAATTGCGTCGATGAGTACATCGCCGCATCACAGGCAAGAATGCCTGTGCCACCAAATGCCAGTTTCTGAGAACGCGTACCGCTGGGGCGAAGCTTACGGGTTGTAGCGAATGGACGAATTGCTCATGCTCGGGCTGGCAAACTTTGGTGAAGGCACGAGCGAACTGCTCACCTTCTGCGATGCGAATTTGGGCGAGATGCTGCCGGTGGAAGTGTTGAACTTCAGCGCCTGAGACGAGCCGGAATACTTCGGCGACGCGAAACGGACGGACGTGCCGTAATAAGCAGCCGAGCCCATCGGCGACGGCGGCGGTTCCTTGTTCCGCTGCGGCATGTAGCTCGGTGTCGCGTCGGGGATGTAGGAAAGCGGCCCGCCGGGCGAGAGGGGGCCAATCCTCGCGACGTTCATGCGGATCTCAGACGGCAGTGCGCCGGATCGCACGTACGCGTAGCGCAGTTCGGACGGCATGGCGACGCTCGTGCCGAGATCTTTCGCGTAGCGCACCGACGACTTCGATCCCGTCGCATAGAGTGCCGTATTGACCTGCCGCTGCACTTGCGGATTCACCTGATGCTGAGACCAGACGATCGCAGCGCCCGCGCAGAACGTCGCGAGCGCGATCACGGCTGGGCGATATTTGGTCGAGCTCTTCACGCGATTATTTCCCCGTTGCCGGCTGAGTAGTGGGGGTGAAGAAGTCGACCTGCTTTGCGCCCTCGGGAGGGTTGAAGACGAATGTCGAATCGGGCGTGTCGGCCGAGAGGTTCCAGTTCGACAAAAACGCCGTGTACACCGGATGCGACGGCGAATCCTTGTAGGTGATCGTGATCTTCAGCGGCAGCGGTTTGTCGCCGGTGTCGATCCAGATCTGCCAATCGACCAGTGCCTGCCGGAACGAGAGATGGTGGCACTTCGTGTCGAAGACGTAACCGACGCCGACGTATTCGCTGCTGCGCACATTCTCCGTCAAACACTTGTACGGATCGGGAAAGGCGAGGTCCGCCAGCGGAAGCGTCATCCCATGTTGCTCGGCGAGCATGTCGAGTGTGTCGGGGATCGTTGCAGGCGCGGGATCGGCGCCCCAGCTCTTGTTCTTCGGGTTGTAGAGAATGACCTGCTTGCCGTCGTAGCGGAACACAAAGTCATCGGTGTCGCCGACGATGTCGGCGGCCAGCTTATCCGGCCGGCGCAGCTTCACCTTTTCGTTGCGCGCAAACTGCAGCTTTCGGCCATCCGGCATGATCTGATCGGAGATCGCGTGCGAATCAAAACTGAAGCTCTTCGCCGCCGCGAGGGTTTGCCCCATCTTCTTGAGAATCTCATCCGCCTTCGGATCGATGCCCGGCGGATCCTGCGCGCGGACAAAGACGCCGAAAGTTAAAAGCAACGCGCCGGCCAAAGCAATGAGGCGAGTGGTTGATCTCATGCCCGCAGATGAGAAACGCTGCGAAGATTTTCCGCTATTGGACTTTAGACCGACAAATCGGCCTTGATCACCGCATCCGGTGCTTAATTTCATTGACTCGTGTGCGCATTGCCATCGATAATGAGAAGCGATGATCGGCGTTCTTGAAGAACAAGTTGATACGTATGGTCGGTCGGCCGCCCGGTTGGCGCAGGCGTCCGCGCCAGACCGCTCTGAAGCAGAAGCGCTAGCAAGCATCGGATTGTCCTTGGTGGAAATGGTCCATCGGCTTAGCGAGCGATGGGCGCAGTCGCCGGAGTATCAGGAAGAATCGCTTCGGATTGTTCAGACGGAAACCTTCGTCCGGGCATATCAGAAGCTCGACGACGGGCTTGCGATGCTCGAAGGGCTCCCAATCGACCAAGCCGAAATCCGTCGTGTCCGCGCGGAGTTGCGTCAGATCCTCAGTCTTCCGATGTCAGACGTTATTCGAGCCGAGAAAGATCTCGCGGCCGGGAAGTTTCGCCCGCTGGGGGAAGTGATGAATGAGCTACGACGCCGACATCGGGCCTGAAGCCGCGCAAGACCTCGCACGATTACCACTACCGGTCGCCGAACACGTCGAGCGATGCATTGGCGATCTTTGCAACCGACCCACCGAGCTAAGCAGGCGTTCGCGGTTTCCGTTCATACAGAATGCACAACTGTTCAGCTTCGTACACGATTTCGAAGGCACTCGGTACTGGTTCAACATTCTCTTTCAATACGGACAGGACGAGCAAACGCTTCATATCTTTCACATCGCCGTCCAACGTGGATGACTCAAAACGGCTTTCGGAACAAGTGGAAATGCTTTCGCGGGTGGAAACCGACCTTCGCATAGAGGTTGAGCGCGCCGCCGGCGTTTGCGGCGTCGGTGTGGAGCATGGCGAGGGGGATTCCGCGGGCTCGAAGTGCGCCGAGGCCCATTCTCATCAGCGCCGTGGCGATTCCGCGGCGGCGCCACGGGCGGCGAATCCAGACCTGGTCGAAGATCCCGCGACCGTTGGGGACTGTGATCTGGACGCCGCCGACGATTTCGTCGCCGTCCCACGCGATCTGCCAGAGTGAAGTGTCGAGGTGATCACCGCTCTCGAATTCGCGAATCTGCGCTTCCGAATGCACCACAGCAAAGATGTTCGGCTCATCCTTGAAGGCCTCAAAGCGCGCGTGAAGAAGTTGACGTCGATTACCGCGAGTCAGTGGGCGAACTTCAATGCCCTGTGGGAGTGAGGCGACTGGCACATCGGTGCCGAGTTTGCATTGCAGATCGACGAGCGTGCGCACGAGCGTGTAATTGTGTCGCTGCAACACCGCCTGCCAATCTGATTCGGTTTCCGAGGCGTTCGCGGCAAATGTGCATGGCGCGGTCGCACGGATCTCGGCGGCGAGTGCGCGGCTGCGATCTTCCGCCCAGTTCAGCAGGTGACCTTCGATGCCTTGCCCACGATGTGCCGGGATGACGTAAACCAGGACCAGGAAAACGTGGACGTTCGGTTCCTGCCAATGCGTGACGAGCGCATACCCAATCGGCCCATCCCCTGTCTGAGCGAAGAGAATGTTGCGGTGCGGGTCGCCGGACCATTCAGCGTCTGATTTCGCAGCCTCGAGCGTCATCCAGCTCTCGCGGGTTGAGAGCCGATCAACTTGATCGACTTCGCGGCGCAGCTCGTGAATGCGGACCATCGCGGCGAGATCGTCATCGCCGCGGAAGGGTGTAAACGTGATATCAGTCGGTATCGGCATGGCCGTTTCCATCGGCGGGCGCAGCGACGAGCTCGCGATCGGGAAGCTCGCGTCCTTTCACCGTGATGCGCACGGGATGGCCGAACCACGGATGGTACTTCTCGTCGCGCTTGTACATAGTTTCGAGCGTGCGCGTGACGTCGGACATGCTTGCGCTCGCGTCGACCCATCCGCCGTCGAGGTCGGGGAAATCGGTGCGGCAGTTGGCGCACTTCTTGTCGCTCGCGAAGCGGATGGGGCACCAGAAGCTTTCGACATTGCGGAGCATTTCCGAGCCGAGCGACCACACGCCGGTCATCCAATCGCAGTAGAGGCACCAGATCAGGTCGTGTCCGACGAGGCCGGAAAACTTGTGGCGCGAGACGTTGACCCATTCGCCGGATTTGTACGGCGGCAGTCCGACGAGGGCCGTGAGGGCGGGGTAGATCGCGATCTCCGCCATGCGCGTGAACCAGAACAGCGGCGTGACAATCGCGGTGATGTAGACCGCGAGCATGTTGCGCACCGGGCCGACGAGATAGTTGTTGAACTTGATGATCCGCGGGCCTTTGCGGGCTTCGGGATGGGCGAGCTCCGAGAGGATCGTCCAAACGACGAGCGCCGCGACCTGGCCGACGATTCCGCCGGCCAGTCCGCGCCATCCGCGCAAGATGGCGCCCGCGAACATTGGGGCGACGGTGAAGTAGGTGATGACGACGTCGAGCAGCGGAGCGCGACATAACGCATCGGAAGCAGCGCGTCCGCCGTTGCCGAGCTTTGGGATCAGATGAAGAATGCCCGCGCCGATCAGCAAAGCGCCCAACGTTGCTCCGGCGATAACCCAGAACGCGTGCATGGTCGCTCCTTAAGAGATTAGCCACCGATGGGGCACCGATGGGCACCGATAAAAGAGGATGAACCACGAATGGACACGAATGGACACGAATGAAGAATCAAATTGGGTTTCTCTATTCGTGTGAATTCGTGTTCATTCGTGGATAAAAATCTTCTCATCGGTGCGCATCGGTGACCCATCCGTGGCAAATATCTTACTGCGTCGGCAGTTCTTTGATGTAAATGTTCTTGAAGAACAGCGGGCTGTTGTGGTTTTGCAGTTCGATCTGGCCGGTCGGATAGATCGGCTTGTCGCGCTCCCAGTAGTTTTCCATCGTGACGTTGTCGACGACGAGCTCGTCGTTCAGCCACACCGTAACCTTGTCGCCGACCATTTTGATGCGGAAATGATTCCACTCGCCGACGGGTTTGTCCGCGACCTTGGTTGGATTTGCTGGATTGATCTTGTTGTTGAATAGCCCGCCCGAGCCAATGTCGGGGCGGTCCCAGATCTGCACCTGCGGCGAGCCGCGGAGGTAGATTCCGCTGTCGCCGCCTTTTTCGATCTTCCAGTCGACCATCATTTCAAAGTCGCCGTAGTCTTTCGTCGTGCAGAGGGCTTTGCCTTTGCCGTCGAAGGCGATCACGCCGTCTTCGACTTTCCAGTGCTTGCGCATGTCTTCGTCGGCGGCTTTTTGCTTCTCCGCGAGTTCGTCCGGCGACATCGCCGCGCGCTTGGGGGGATTTTCGACCAGGCCTTTCCAGCCGGTCAGATCTTTGCCATTGAAGAGAGCGACGAACCCTGGCGGCGGGGTGTTGTCCGCCGTCGGCTTGTTGTCGTCACCGAAAGCGAGAGAGGCGATCAAGATCAGCACGAACGCGACGAGAGATTTGTGAATGGTCATTAAGAGATGTGATACGCGACAGAAAGAATTTGCGAAAGTGGCTAGCGATCTTGAAGATGGGTTTCATCAGAGCGAGTGCTGAAGCGGCTTTCGGTGGCACCGACATTCCTGTCGGTGATCGGACGCGGTAATCCGCGGCCGACTCAGATCGGGTCGAAGAGTACCTCGCCCCGTCACAGACAAGAATGTCTGTGCCACCAAGTGGAGCCGCTTGCGCGCTCATCGAACCACACGCAAAGGAGAACCACACATGCGAGTGAACGTGAAGGCGGCGACGGCCGTGGGCGGCGCATTGCTGCTCGGGGCGATCTTTTCGATGCACAACCAGACGCAGGCGCAGACGCCTGCAGTGCCGGCGGGCGATGAGCTTTTGCGCTGGGGTCCGCTGGCGGTCCACAGCAAGGATGTCATCGTCATCTCTCGCGAGGAGACGAAAAAGCTGACGACGGTTTACGTCTCCGCGGGTGTTGGACAAGTTCCGCTGAAGATTGAGTTCAGTGGCGATGATTCGCAAACCGCGTGGAAAGAGCTGCAGAACGCGCCGGCCGTTGTTCCGATCAAACCAGGCGCGGCGAAGTAGCAAGAAATGGCACAGCGGTTGCTCCCTGTTGTAGCGAAAGGGAGGCACGCAATGATCAATTTCATGCTCGCGCAGCAAACCGTGAATACCGGCGGTGGCATCGCGATCGGTGGCATTTTTCTCGTCGTCATCCTGATCGTGATCGTCGCGTCGATCTTCTGGCTCTGGATGCTGATTGATTGCTTGACGAGCAACCGGCCGAGCGGTGAAAAAGTGCTCTGGTTCCTGGTGATCTTCTTCCTGCATCTGGTCGGCGCGCTGATTTATTTCTTCGTCGCCCGAGGAAGCAGGGGAACATCGTCAACGGTGACTTGAGGGTTTCGGCAAGGAGCAACGAGATGGCGAAACAGGTGAAGCGAACGTCGCAGCGCGGTCGCGGGAAAAGTTCCATCGCACTTCCGGATGAAAAGAGCGTACGAAAGACCGGCGCGAGCGTAGGCGTGAATCCGCCGAAGGTCTCGCGCAAACAGAAGGAACGCATCGCCGCCGCCGCGCTCGATCGGCGACGGCAGGTCATTCAAACGGACGAAGAGAAGTGTGAGGAAGCCTGTCCGCCCGCGAAACGTAAGCGCCGATGAAAGCCGTCATCCTGATCGGCACGCGAAGTATCTCTGGATCGAGAGCAACGCTCGAATTCGAGATCCTTCACGTGCGCTCAGGATGACGCGCGTGCGGGCGCCTACTTCACATTCTTCACAATCTGATCCAGCACTTCCTTCGCGCGTTCGGGCCGCTGGAGCTCCGGCGCGTCTTCCCATTTCTGGTTGTCCGTCCGCCGCTGCTGCGTTTGTTCGGTGACGGCGAGCTTTGCCTTGCCAGTGGGATTGTCCCAATCCGGCGAGATCTCGATGCGATAGCGCGTTTGTTCTTTCCAGTGCCGCGCGATGTGGAACTCGCCTTCGTACTGCTTGTAGCTTGAAAGCAGCACGCCGTGATCTTGCGATTCGACGGAAAGATTCAGCGGGGGCTGCGCGATCGCGGCCTTTACTTTCTCCACCAGTTCTTTCGGCGGAACATCGAACTGCGCCTGGTTCACATTAAACCGCGTATCGGGTGGGGTGAGCGGCTCGGACATGCAACCGCTGCACAACATCAGCGTCAAAGCTAAAGCGATCGTGGCGAATCGAATCATTCTGTTCCTTCCGTGTGAGGGACATGATGTTGCGCGGGAGCGGCTACGTCGTCAACGGAATGATGATTAGAAGGAATAGCCAAAAGTTCACTTGCTTGAGTGAAGCGAGGCAGCATAAGTTATGGACGTGAGCGAATCTCATCGCGGAGAACTTCTCATCGCCTCGCGATCATTGCGCGACCCGAACTTTCATCAGTCGGTGGTGCTGATCGTGCGCCATGATGATGAAGGCGCGCTGGGCGTGGTGCTGAATCGTCCGCTGGACGTGACGGTGGCGGATGCATGCGGCGAAGCGCTCGCCGCGGCGTCCGGCGTGGAAGCGCCGCTGCATCTGGGCGGCCCGTGTGAAGGTCCGCTGGTCGTGTTGCACGGCGACCCCGGCGGTGGGGGAGATGAAGTGATCGCAGGCATCCATTTCAGCTCCGATCAGGAGGAGATCGAATCGCTGATGTGGGGCACCAAATCGCCGGCGAAGTACATCGCCGGGTATTCCGGTTGGGGGCCGAAGCAGCTTGAGAACGAAATCGAATCGGGCGCCTGGCTGCTCGTCCCTGCGACGACGGAACAAATCTTTGCCCCCGCGAAGTCGCAGTGGTCGCGCCTGACCGCGTGGATCGCCCTCGGCAAGCAGATCAAACCCGAATCGATTCCCGAAGATCCGTCGGTGAATTAGTGGGAAACATTCATGTGGCACAGCCGCCCTCGGCTGTGCTCCGCACCGCAAGCACAGCCGAGGGCGGCTGTGCCACATGCGTATTACGAAAGCGCGAGAAGCTTGAGCTTTCCCGTTTCCGGATCGAGAAGGATTGCGCTCCGCGCCTGTCCACCATGTAGTGGCCCGGGATTTATGACACGCGTTCGTCCCACCGTTCGATCTTCCGTCGCGAGATCATGGCCGACCAGAATGTAGTCGTATTGTTGCTCGTCGATCAGCTTCTTGAGGACCTTCTTGTCGTTGCCGTGAAGGACGATGAACTTTTTCCCCCCGTACTCGAACTCACCCATCAGGCCGAAGCAGCTGATGCCCAGGCTTTGGGCGTAACGTAGCAGCCCCATGCGATCCGGGTCGCGTTCGCCCCACACGAAGATCCCGCCGAGCTGCGCCATGGGATCAAGCACGTGACGTCCACCGACGTCGCCGCAGTGCACGACGAATTCCGCGCCGGCCGCGAGGAACACTTCCATCGCGGCGGACATGATCTCCGCCCGGCCATCCGTATTGGCGACAACCCCCAACATGGGTTCACTCGCTTGGACAAATCAAAAAGGAAAAACGCGGGCGAAGGGGGTTTGTGCCTCTTGCTTCACGAACGCGCGCCCGGCGCGTTCCACGCGCCGATGGGAGCAGGATACCATGAATTTTCGTTTGCGAAATGATAGCGCTCCACACGAATCGGTGCGTCCCAAAAACCGACCCGAAATCGCAAGCGACATTCGATATCGTGCGGCGGCCACGGCGTCGCTTGCGATTTCGCGTTTGTTCACAAAAAGATGCGAACGAACATGTCTGCATGAGCTGCACTATCGGACGTGACAGAACATCACCCCGCATCTGAAGACGGAATCATGGCGGACCGATAAGGACACTGGAGTTGATGTTTTATGGTGCCGGAAAACGATTCGAATCGCACCGCTGTCGCGGAGCGAAATTGGCCTGCGGACGTGCAAGAAGTTCTCGCGCAGCTCGACGCGTCGTTCCCGAAGATGCACGACCGCCGCGTCCTCCCGCGCTGGGTCTTCCACGCCGAAGCGTTTCTCACCATCGAACACGCCGAGCGGCACCAGCTCTGGACCCGCGACATCAACGCGTGGAACGTCGGCTTCCTCTCCCGTCAGGCACTCACGACTGGGTCACACGGCACGTTCCGCTTTGAAGTCCCCGGCGGTGAAATTGTCGTCGTTGCGGGACAAGTAAAGCGGTGCCGCGAATTTATTCCCGGGTGGTTTGAAGGGTACATCAACTTCATGCAGACCATCCCCGAGCAGGCGCTCGAAAAGACGCGTCCCTGGACAGCATAGGCGAAGGTTTGGCACACAATTCTTTTGCGCTCAACGGCCGGATTTTTCGCGCAGGGCGAACGACACATTTCTAAAATAAGGTGTGCTTTCGATCGCATTCCTCAGACGCGGAGGAGCTATGGCCGATCGACCCAACACCCCGTTCAAGTCCCTCATTCCCTCGCGGACCAAAGTCGAATCCGCCAAGTTGCGCGAAGAACGCGACGAGGTGACTCCGGTCATTACGACCCCCGCGGACGAACTCGATCGCGCCGATCAGCTCGCCGCGACGCCACCGGTTCCACCGAACGACTTGCCAATTCTCCCCGGCAGCGTGCTGGATGATTTGCTCGTCGCCGAAGAGCTCGATCACGCGGGCCTCGAAGACGACCAAATGGGCGACTTTCGCACCCGCCGCGAGGAGCCCTGGGTGAGCTGGCCGTCGATCTAAGATCGAAGGCCAATTCGCCGCGGGGCAACGCCCCGCGCGGCCGCGCGAGCCGTTGGCTCGCGGCTATTGCTGCCGTAGAGTATCCGCGTCATGCCTCAACTCATCATCACCGCGGTCGGACCGGATCGACCTGGCATCGTCGGCGAGCTCACCGGCCATCTTCACAGCGCCGGCGGAAACATCATCGATTCACGCATGGTCAACCTCCGCGGCGAGTTCGCGATGATGATCCTGCTCGAGGCGAGCGAGATCGACGCCGCGAGCATGACGCGCGATCTTGGCGGCGTCGGAAAACACATCGGTCTCACGCTCACGGTCACGCCGCAGATCACCACGCCGAAAGTTTCCGAAGGATTGCGCTACCGGCTGAAGACGTATTCGCTGGACCAGCCCGGCATCGTCGCGCGTCTGACGAATCTGCTGCGCGCGCACGGCGTGAACATCGAAGAGTTGAGCGCGTGGCAGGAATCCGCCGCGTTCGCCGGCTCGCCCATCTTTATGACGGAGATGACGCTGACTGTCCCGCCGGCCGTTGCGTTGCGAAAGTTGCGATCTGAACTCGAATCCGTCTGCACCGAGCTCAACTGCGACCTCGATCTCGAACCACAGGATTGATTCGGCTCCGGCGCAGTCAGGAATATCCGCACCGAATCCAAGCATTTTGCGCGTTCCTCGACCGGGAGCGCCTGAGCACACTACAGGCGGAGATAATTCATGGCAGAGGAACGGGAAGACCAGGACGATCAAGTCATTGAAACCCCGCAAGAACTCGAAGAGCGGAAGCGGCGCGAGGCGGAAACTCGTAAGAATGTCGAGGGCGCTGCCGCGGCGGGGGCGACCGGCCTCGGCTGTCTCGGCGTAGCGCTCATGCCGTGGACGATCGTCATCATCATCCTCGTGATCGTCGTGATCGCCGCATGGGTTCACAGTTGCCGCTGATCATTTCAGGGTCAGCACAACCTTCCCGCGGCAGTGTTTGCAGATGTATCGCTTGATCGCGCGCGACATGCGCCGACGATCGACCCACCAGTCGCACTTCGGACACCCCATCTGATACCGCGCCGGCCGGCGCGGAGGTGTGACGACCTGCGCTTCAGTAAAGCACCGCTTCGGACGAGCGCCAATGCGCAGGCACGTCGCCTGCCATTTCGATCCATGCCCATCGCCAGGACACAATGCATGCGCGATCTCATGCAGAATCGTGTCGCGCACTTCATCAATGCTATTGAGAAACGTGAGATGCCGCGAAAGGGTGATTCGGCGATTCGTGTAATCGCACTTTCCAAACCGCCGGCGAGCGTGGTCGAACTCAAATCGCCAGTCCGCCAGTCCGTGCTGCTGGATGAGTTCGCGCGCGAGATAAGCGGCTTCGTGGAGGTTCATAGGAAGGCTGGCGATTGGTGATTGGTGATTGGTGCATGACTAAGCTGTTGATTATTGATTAATTCGACAACGTCTTTGTTAATCAATAATCACTAATCAATACAAGCGCGTTTCTGGTCAATCACCAATCACCAATCTGTCATTGCTTAGCATACCGAATCCGCACGCAACTTCGCGGTCGTTGCAGGGTGACGTGAAGCTCGGCGAGCTCTATTCCTGTCATCGTGCGCGTTTCATTGATGTCGTAACCTTCAGAAAACGTGACGGTGTAGTTCGCGGCGGGATCGATTCCGTGCAGATGCACTGCGAGCTGCGGATAGGGGCTCTTATCGCGGCGGAAGAATTGGAGCAGGCCTTCGTTGCGGTCCGGGCAATGCAGTTGCCACGCGCACCAGTGCGTGTCGTCGACATTCACCGGCGTGAGCGGATAGAAATCGCCACTCCAGTAGATGCGATCGCGTTTGATCTCGTCGATCGCGGTTTTGAGCATCGGCAGATCGTTCGTTTTGATTGTCGAGAAGACCGCTCCGCCGGTGGTTGCGACGCTGCGAATACTGTAGGCGTCAAGGTTCCACATCCCGGCGGCGTGGAAGGGGACGTACGTGCTGAGCCCCGCGATCTGCGCCTGGCTCCATGTGTCGTGTCCTTCGAAGCATTCGGTGTCGCTTCGCCAGAGCGGAATGCTGCGCGAAAGCGTTTCGAGATCGATGCGTCTGCCGCCGCTGGCGCAGTTGTCGATCCAAAGTCCTGGATTGCGCGCACGAAGGTCGTCCCACATCGCATATAGACCTTCAATGTAGTGGTTTTCCGTGATGCCTTGCCGATCCTTCGCATCGGCGGCCGACCAGAAGCGCAGCGGATCGATGTTGAAATCGTTGCGATAAATATCAACGCCATATTCCTTGATTTTCGAATCGAGCAGATCGGTGAGCCATTTCCGCGCCGTCGGATCCGCGAGGTTGTACAACGCATCAGCACCTTGCCTCGGAAAGGCAAAGTTGGCGTGCTCGCGATCGATTTTCGATCCCGCGTGCACGCGCTCGGGCTCCAACCAAAGAATGAATTGCTCATGATGCGCGTGCGCGGCGTCGGATAAAACCTTCAAGCCGTGCGGAAAACCATCCGGCCGCGCGTCCCACGTGCCGACACCATTAGGCCACCCGCCGACGAACCAGCCCGCGTCGAGCCAGTACGCTTCGATCCCCGCCTTCGACGATTCCTCGATGAGCTTCAACTGGTTCTTCTCGCTCGAATCATTTCCCTGATTCTCCGGCCAGTTGCACGCGGCAGTCGGTGGGGTGGCCAACTCGCCATGGATTCGCGGAAGGTAATGCGACAGCAGCGCGCGGCGAATGAGATTGTTCCCCGCGGTCGCATCGCCGTCGTAACGGCCGATCAAAATCCGCGGCGTGCGCACGCTTTCGCCAGGATGAAGAATGAAATGCGTCGTTTGCTGGGCGGCGCGAATCGTCACTGTTTGAGACGGATCGCGATCGACGTCGAGCTGCCACTCGCCGCTCCAACCAATGGCGAGCACGAACCCGCCGTTGCCGGCGAACTCGAAGTTGAAGAACGGGAGCTGTCCATCGCTTGATCGCCCGCCATTCGGCGCAAGCGTCATGTGTGCCCGCGGCGGCAGGGGATCGTCGATCGGCAGAAAATCGGTTGGGCCGGACGTGCTCCCGGAGGAGTGGTGAAAGATTACATCGTTCGTTGAAGAAGCAACCGACGTCGCCAGCGGCGCGAGCTGCTCGATGAGCGGCGTGTCCTTTTTCCGCGTGTTCGTCAGCCGTGTGACCCATTCGACGGCGTCGACATCGGCGAAGATGCGAACTTCGGTTTGTACGCGCAGTCCCGTTGTCGGATCGATGTACGAAATGCTGCCGCCGTCTTTCGCATCAGAATGCTCGACCCTCCACGACGGCAGCAGATCAGCCGACGACTTCCCACCGTAAATAAAACTCACGGGAAAGTTCGGCCCCAGCGGCCCGCTCGCATCGATTCGCGGAAGTTCATCGATCGCGACGCGCCGCCCATCGTCGAGCGTGATCGTCGGAGCGCACCAGTCCGCCTGATCGTACGCAAACCCATCGCCGCCGTCGGTCACGCGAAGAACCAAATCCTGTGCGCCGCCGAGATCGACCGAAACCGCGACCGGAGCTTCGCCGCCTTTGCACAGCTTCGAGCGGAACAATTCCTTTCCATCGCTTTCGATGCTGAAGATTACGGAGCCCCGCACACCTGCGGTGTCAAAATTGTTGTCGACGCCGACTTTCGCTTCGAAGCGTTTGATTGCGCGATCCGCGTGCACCACGATCTCGCTTGCCGCGTGCGTTCCGAAACCATGTTCAAACTTCTCCGGACCAATCTGTAGAGGCGTGCCGAGCACCGATTTGCCGATTTGAAGTTGCCCATGATCCTGCCGCCGCAGCTCAACCGATGGTCGCTGGATTGTCGAACTCTCGCCGAGCAAAACGCTTCTCGCCCATCGCCCAAGCTGGGCGTCGTCGGCAGATGCCTTCGCGCACAACGATGCGAGCGCAATCATGACCAATAGCGTGTGTTTCATCGTGTCTCCGGCATTTCGTCCTGTCGCGGCGATAGCGCGTATTTGCGGAATAAATCATTTGCTCTAACAATTCCATGGTCAGGAACTCTCGCGAAATATCGCACCTCTTTTCGCCCCGGGCCAATGGAGATCGCCATGTTGCACGCGCGCGCACGCCGTGGGTTTACGCTGGTCGAACTGCTGATCGTCATTGCAATTATCGCAGTTTTGATCGGCATTCTTCTTCCCGCCGTCCAGCGCGCCCGCGAGCAGGCGAATCGCACCAAATGCGCGTCGAACCTCAGGCAGATCGGCACCGCCTGCTACCTCTACGCCAACGACAACAAAGGCTACATCCCCTGGCGCTATTTCGTTTATGCGACGCCGAGATACAACGGCCCGGGCGCGACGCAGACGTTCGGGCCCGACGTTGGCCTTGCGACTGCGACCTTGCCAGGACAAGGCGCCGCACTGCTCGTGAATCAACCGCAAGGCAGCGCGGTGCAGAAATACCTCCCCACGCCCGATCCATTCTTCTGTCCCGGCGACAACGTTCGCGCTCCATTTCGGGACAAGACCACCGGCTGGGGGCCGATGACGATCCCAACGCTCACGAGCAACTTTAAATCCGAATCGTATTGGCAATGGTATCTGCCGAAGATCTTTTACAACCGCAACACCGGCGCGATCCAGCTCACGACGCCGGAAAACGTCAACGACCGCATCAGCGTGAAAGGCGCGACCAGCCGCATGATCTGGACGGATCAGTACATCCCCGTCCCGCCGGCGGATTCGACCATCACCAGCTTGTATCCCAACTTTCACACGGACATGGGCAAAGACCCCTATCGCTCCGGCGGCCTGAACGCGCTCTACCTCGACTCTCACGTAAAATGGATCAACGGACGCGACATTGCGGACTACGGCAAACGGATGAAGCTCAACACCGCCGTCAGCCAATACTCCAACTGGATGATCCGCGGATGTGATGCGCTCAATTGAGCATGCGGCGTTTGTTGCGGTCTTCGTAGGGTCCGCTTCAGCGGACCGGTTATTCGCTTGTCCGACGGATGAAATAACCGGTCCGCTGAAGCGGACCCTACAAATTCTGCGGAGACAATATACGGAACGGCGACGTGCGAAGCCCGCGAGGTAAATGCACCGCTGGCATCACGCTTCAGTCCGCATTCATGGTCCACATCCTCTCAACCGGAGGTCCTCATGCAGCGTTCCTTCTCGAGCATCGCAATCGCCCTGACGCTGTCGCTTCTGCTTACGACGACGGCGCTCGCGGCCAAGAGCTATCAGGTCACCGGCACCATCGTGAAGCTCACCGACAAGATTATCACGGTGCAGAAGTCGGACGACGAGAAGTGGGAGATCGATCGCGACGACAGCACCAAAGTCACCGGCGATCTGAAAGTCGGCCAAAAGGTCACGATCGAATACAAAATGACCGCGACCAAGGTCGAGGTGAAGGACAAGTAACGCCCCTTGAAACCACAGATGAACACCGATGAACACCGAGAACCGCTTGGTAGAAAAGTTGGTCGCTTCTCATCCGTGTTTATCTGTGTTCATCTGTGGTTACAATCCGCAAATGCCCGAACGTGAACTGCGTGAAAAGTACGGCGGAAAGCTCGCCAAGGCGATCAACCGCGCGATCCGCGCCGAAATCCCCGGCGGAAATGAAGCGCTCGACAAGCTCACTCATCTGAGCGCGCCAATCCTCCAATCCGGCTGGACCGACCGCAGCGGGAATCCGACGCCCGAGGCCGCCGCGTATTTCAAGCAAAAACATGACGTCGTCGACAAGATGGAATCGCGCATCCGCAAAGCGTGGGGCATTGCGGCGGATGAACCCAAACGCCAGGTGAAATCGCGCGGCCGTTCAAAGCCTGCGCAGAAATCGGGCCAGCGGCCGAAATCCGGCGCGCGAAAGAAAAAAGTTAACCGCAGATAATCATGTCGTGACTTGCGATCTTGAAATCGACAACCATCGTCCGTTCCCGTTTTGGGGTTACGCGCTCCTGGGTGTGATGGTCATCCTTCTGGCCGGCGCGATCGAGCTGAAGATGGGCCGCCTGCTCATCTGCAAATGCGGCCACATCCATTTCTGGGTGGGCCAGGTCGCCAGCGCCGAAAATTCACAACAAATCGCCGACTGGTATTCCTTCTCGCACATCATTCACGGCTTCATCTTTTACGCGCTCTTGCGCTGGATCGGCCGCGGGAAATGGTCGCTGGGCTTATGTCTTCTGCTGGCGATCGCGATCGAGTCATCGTGGGAGATCATCGAAAACACGCCGTACGTCATCAACTACTACCGTAGCCAAACCGCGTCGCTCGGCTACACCGGCGACACCGTTCTCAACTCGATGTGCGACATCGCCTGCGCGATCATCGGCTTCTTCATCGCCCGCTACAGCCCCGTCTGGCTGACGATCGCGCTGGTGATCGCGATGGAAGCCATCTGCGCCATCTGCATCCGCGACAACTTGTTTCTCAACATCGTGATGCTGATTCACCCGTTCGATTTCATCAAACATTGGCAGATGGGAGGGTGACGGAATGATGTGACACAGCCGCCCTCGGCTGTGATTCCGCGCGCTACGAAACCGCCACCACTTGGCCTTTTTGGATTGCGTTCATTGCGATGAGCACTTGCGGCACGAATGGGATAAGATCCGCAAGGTCATTACTCGCCGCAAGCATCACGATGATTGCAATCGGCAACGCCGCGCGGTTCTGTTGGCTTGCCAAGCCTCGGTCGGCGCTGAGCAGGATTTCGAAACCATCAGTTGCTGCCCGAGCGATCAGTTCACCATTCTTCAGGCCCTTCCATCCCATGTAGGCGACGGTGAACACATCGTGGGCGGTCAAGTGATGCCTCAAGCCAACATCGACATTTTCGTCGAGGAGCACTTTCATGCGGCCGACGTCGCGATGGCTGAGGCGAGCAGCTTTTCTTTCGCGAGTGCCAAGACGGTCACCGCCTGCTCACGCGTCACCGTCGGAAACCCTTTCAGGAAATCTTCCAGCCCGCGATTGTGTTCTAATACATCAAAGAGCGCCTTTACCGGCACGCGTGTCCCTGCGAAGCAGGGGGTTCCACCCATAATCTCGGGATCGATCTTGATGGGATTCATCGAAATCATTTTACGTGAGCCGGTTGGACGTCGCTACGAAATTCAAGATCGTGCGGTCGATGTCCGCCGACCGGTTCGACAGGCCATTTTCTTCTCGGGCGAACGTGCCTACGATCTGCGGATCGGCATATCGGGTATGCAACGCGAGAACATGCAATGAGGCGAGTTTTTCGATTCTGGTGGCGGCCCGAGTCGCAGGCCTTTCCAACGTGGTCCCTGTCCACTGAGCAGCGCGAGCAAATCCTCGCGCTCCTCTCCGAACTGGGCCTCGGCATCGTCCACGACGCGCGCGGACCCGTCCCGCTCTTAACCTTCGGCCGGGCCGTCCTCGAACGCCTCGGCCCATCAACCCCGACACGCGTCCCACTGCCCGCCTTCGCCGACGCGCTTAAGCACGTCATCCGCGACATGCAGCACGACCAGCTCCGCGTGATGTCGCCGACGACAATGGTCGGCGTAGGCTACGTCTTCAACGCCGCCGACCCCGACACCTGGCCGGTGAAGTCCAGCCTGCGCTGAACGGATGAACGCGGATGAACGCGGATCATCGCGCGCCGGCCTTGAAGCAACCTAAACCGCCTACCTTCGCGATCATAAGCCGGGGCGTTCACTGATCCGATCCTCGGGTTCCGATAGATCGGAAAATGTATTCAAAAAGATTCCTTGAATTCGCGCGCGGAACTTCGCAACATGCGGCTCACAGTTCGGCGACGTCCAACTCTTGGGAAGGAGTGGGTCGTGAAAATCAGCCACGTCCTTTGCATCGCGATACTCGGGTCCATCGCTGTCCCTCGCGCGCAGGCGATTCCTGGTCTTCCTCTCTTTGCCGCGACCGCAGGCTCCGGCGCGGGTGAACTCTACCAACTCAGTTCCGTGAACGGCGCCGTCGTCAAAGATATCGGTCCGCTGAACGATGCGGGCGCGTTGAACTACGGGATGACCGGATTGGCGTTCGATCCCGTCACGCAGCAGTTGTACGGTTCGACGGCGCATGGCGGCGGGAGCGACCCAAGCACGCACGATAAACTGGTGACGATCAACCCCGCCACCGGCCTCGTCACGCCAATCGGTCCGTTCAACGTCCCCACCGGCGGGACCATGACCGACATCTCGTTCGATCCAACGACGGATACGCTGTACGGCATCGGGTCGGTCGGCGGCGCGCATCTGTACAGCATCAACACCGTGACGGGGCAGGCGACGAAGGTCGGCGATTCGGGGTTTGGCTTCACGACCGGCGGAGGCATCGCTATCGATTCCACCGGTATCGTCTACGGCTCGCCCGACGTCGCGCATTTCGGAACGTACAACAAGTCCACCGGGGCGTACGTGCAGATCGCCGATCCCGGTCCGGACCTCAGTACCACCGGCGGCTATGGCGGGATGTGTTTCGACGGCGCGACGCTGTACAGCTCGTTCAGCAGCCCGAACCACCTGTTGACGATCGACACCGGGAGCGGCGCCGTGACCGATCTCGGGGCCAGCATTTCACGACTCGATGCCATCGCGTTCCCCACCCCGGAGCCCACATCGCTCGCCGCGTTCGCGTTGGCAATGACGGCGTTCGCGGCGCGCCCCCGACGGAAATCCTGACGCCACAGATGCACACAGATAAACGCAGATAAAACACAAAGGCAGTTGGCCCACGAATGAACACGAATTGACACGAATCCAGAAACTAATCTGAATTCATTCGTGAAAATTCGGCATTATTCGCTTTGCTCATCATTCGTGGATAAAAATTCCGTTCTATCCGCTCTTTCGTTTCTTCCCGCGCCATTCCCGGATTCCGTCACTCACCGCGACCAGCGGCCCCAGGATGAAAAGCACCCGCAGCGCGACTGGATGGCGAAAATTGTTCAGCGCCGCGCGGACGGTCGGATTGACGAGCACAATCACCAGCCACGCCGCCAGCGCGGCCGCGACCGTAAACGAAACCACGGCCCACTTTTTTCCCTTCTTCCGATCGCTCGCGCTTCGCGTTCGCTCGATCGTCACGTGCGGCGCATGAACGAGCGTCCATCCCTCGATGCGATTGACGATCTGCTCGAATTGTGCCGGCGACAGCGCCCCCGACCCGCCCAGGCCGGGCACCAGCCTGACCTCCCGGTCCGGCTTATCTTTCGCCCGGAAGGCGAGCCACACGCCACCCAGGTTGTGCTCGGTCGACCCGATCCAGCGAATCTCATCCCACGTCCACGATCGCCCGCCATATCGAATCCCCGCACGATCGACGACCACCTCTTTCACGCGGTTCCGGATCACGGCCGGCAGCAGGGCTAGGATGCTCAACCCGCCGAGCAGCATCAGCTGGATTCCGAAGTAATGGAAGTCGAATCGAGGATTGAACAGCGAGTCGGGCCAGAAGATTCCGACGATCGGCGGCGCGACGAGAAACGCGCCGAGGATAACGAACATCACAGCCGTCGAAAACGATCGCGCTCTCCGCTCGGCGAAGTAGAAGGGCTCTTCTGCGCCCCCTGGGCGCGCGACGGGTGGTTCGGTAAGGGTCATTACTTATAGCTTAGCAACAAATGGGTCCCCATGCACATGGATCGCCGAGGGAAAAGGGAACCGCAGATGCACACAGATGAACGCAGATGTGTTTAGCCGCGAGCTTGCTCGCGGTGTGTTGTGGTGAAGAATAGAACCGCGACCAAGCTCGCGGCTAAACGAGAACCTCAGGCACCACCGATGAGGTGCAGGACAATCCGCTCGAGGATGATCCCGATCGCGGTCACGCCGATGGCTGAAACCAGCATCGCATGCCAGCGTTTGCGCAGCGAGATGAAAACGAGCATCCAGATATAAACAAACACGCCAATCCACCACCACCCGCGAAACTCAATGCCGAAGATCGCCGTCAAGACGCCCATCATGGCGACAACAACCACCGTGCCCACCCCGATCGCGCAGCCGATCAGCGCTTGCGCGAGCGTCGAAAGCGTCTGCGTTTCCGGCGGGAGGGTGGAAGCCGGTTTGTAAGGAATCCTTTTCATGATACGGCGAGAGGTGAAAGGGCGTGTAACGCAGGCAGGGTGCGCATGAGCGCATCGGATATTCCCGTGTGGCACAGCCGCCCTCGGCTGTGCCCTCGCTCGCACGCCAACCACAGCCGAGGGCGGCTGTGCCACATGCGGCGGGGCAGCGACCACGACAAAACTCCAAGAAGCAGCCAATACCTCATGCGGGCATTATCCGGCAAGCTCGCTAGCGTGGAAACGTGCCGGCGCGGGTATTGCGTGATGCCTCACGGATCAAGCGGATGACGTCACGGCCATCGCGGGAAGTGAAACGGGCGAATCGGGAGAGCAGACGAGCGGAGCGGGTGGCGATTCCGTGTTCTCGGGTTTGCTTACGGGTGAGCCGGGAAGCGGAGCGGACCCGGCGGGCCGCCTCACGCGCGCCCCGGGCAAAATATTTTTCGCGAATTGAGATCTGCTGATTCATTGCAGGGCGGTATTGGCCGATACGACCGAAAGCAGGAAGGCTCGTTTATGGCCAATGGTTACATGCCGCGGGCGGATCAGCCGGCGAAAACCTGGATGCGGACGTTCGCGAACGGGCTCCTGGCTCGGCCGGGGATCTATGGCGTGACGCTCTCCGACGCCGAGTCGGTCGATGCCGGGGTCGAGGTCTTCGAACTGGCCCTGGCGCGGGCGACGGATCCTCCCACGAGGACGCGGGGCAGCGTTTGCCTCAAGACCGAAACGCGCGTGGCCGCGGAGCAGGTCATCGCGCAGTTCTATTCGATGATCAAGGCGAATCGTAGCGTATCGAACGAGGACCGGATCAAGATCGGCATGAAGCCCACGCGCAAGCGCAGAGGGCGCGTCGCCTGTCCGAAGAGTTCACCGATTCTCAATGTCGTCGTTCATCCTTCCGCCCAGCATCTCCTGCGCTTTCAAAACGGCGACGAGATCGGCAAAGCAAAACCCGCCGGCGCGATTGCGCTGCAGGTCTTCGTCGCGATGGCGGATGAACGGGTGACTGATCCGACGCAAGCCCACTTCCTCATGGCGGCCACGCGCAACCCGACGCGCATTCAGTACGAGCGAAAAGACGACGGCAAAGTGGCGACCTACTTCGCGAGATGGATCAGCCGAAGAGGCGAAACCGGCCCTTGGTCCAACCCCACCAGCCTCCGCGTCGCGGCGTGAGACTCATGGCGGATCGGGTTTGCGCTGGCCATTGCCGTCGCCCGAATCATTCGGGATTCGCTTCTGAGCGTGTGGCACGAAACCGAGTGCTATTGCCTCGGCCTCGCTCATCGCACGTTTCGGATTGCAGATCTGTTGTCGCAGTTGTGGATCATAGACGAACGGCGAAAGCTCAAATAGCCCTCGAAGCAGGTTGAGCGCCGGTATCGCGCCGGCACTCACGATTTTCGGGCACCGCGCTCCAATGAGGACGGAGTACGCAGCAATATCATTTGCCTGTCGCAGAGCGCGAACAATTGCTTCAGGCGAAACTCGATGCTGGCTCACCGTGTGCTGAAGGTATTGATCGAGCGCGATCGTCAGTTCAACTAATCTCGCCTTATACACCTCGTTTGTTAGCTTCGCTTGCTGGGAATCTGATGGCGGCGCAGATGCGGGTTTAGCGATAACCGCATTGCCATCGTACGGACAAACTTCGCAGCGCTCATAGACTCCGAACTCGCTGCCTGTATCTGGGCGGAAGAAATAGCTGTCGGGATTAACCCGCTCTTCGACATACCAACCATAAGACTTCCGACGGAGAACGTAGATGTCGCTTTCCCAATAATCGTCGGCAACTCTTCGGAGGATCCACCTACCATTGCGAGTTACATCCGCGGTCACTCCGTTTACCACCAATTCAAGATCTTCCAGATTGCCTTCGGGCGCTTCGGTGACAGTGTCGGGTTGTTGAACGCCACAACCGGTTCCTGCGGGCACAATGTTGGGTATGCGCGCTCGAAGTAACGCTAATCGTCGACCTATGTCCGCACATTCCGGTCCGTCACAATTGTGCTTGATGAATCGTTCCCAATCGGCCAACGCACTATCCAAGTGACACTCGACATCGTTCAACCGAGTGGCATTCGAACTACAGAGTCCTTCAAAGTGAATGCGAACTGCCCGGTTCCTTTTCTCCGTCAATTCGGGCAAGTTTTTGGTGGCGGTTGAGCATGCTTGGCCAACTGTGGCTCGAAGATTCGCCACGGCGCCGAGAATCGTTGCAAGACGGTCGCATGCGCTCGCTCCCATTGGCACCCATCGCATATTCGCTTCTCTAACTGCTTCAGATTTTGACCACGCTACTCCTGCGAATATTGATACGAAGAACTGGCCCGATGCACAGATAGCGATCAGTACAGAGTTGTTGAGATTTGGCGCTACGACGGAGAGCAGAACGGGGAGGCCGCCGACGATGAGCGCGGCAAGTACGAGTAGGAGGAAATTGCCGCGGGCCCGCATTAGTGGAAGAAGTTGGCGACCAAGTGAAGTGCTCATGTGGAGTCCTCTAATACGGCGACAGGCGCGGTGCTTTTCGAGCACCGGGCCGCCGTCGTGCGGAAATCTTCGCGTTTGTCACCCGCAGACATCAACTGCACCCCATCGAATTCCCGCAGTTGAGGCATTTGTAGCAGGTGCCGCTTCTTACCGTGATGCTGCCGCAGACGTCGCAGGCGGGGGCATCGCTTTGCATGTCGGTGCCTTGTTGGCTTAAGGGGTCGACGGCCATGGTCAGCCTCAGGCTGGCGACGAGTTGGGGGGAGGACTCGGTGCCGCTTGTGGGAGCCGACTTGGGGGATTCTTCGCCGGTGTAGTCGAAGGGTTTCACATCGTGTTCGATGTGGCGGCCGTGGCCGTTGCCTTCTTTCTTGCGGGGTTGTTCGGACGTCGGTTGCGCGGTCGAACCGTGCTCGACGTGGGACGCCGCTTGACCCTCTCCCCTGCCCTCTCCCTGGGAGGGAGAGGGAGTAGCTGGCTCCTGGCTTCTGGCTTCTGGCTTCTTTGCCGGACGTTTCGGGGCGTTGGCTTCTTTGTAGCCGGTGACGAATTCCATCGCGAGCCAGCGGAAGATGTAGTCGACCAGGGATTTGGCGATGGGGATCTCGGGGTTGCGCGTCATGCCGCTGGGTTCGAATCTTACGTGTTCGAATTTTCTCACCAGCGATTCCACCGGGACTCCATACTGCAAGGAGACCGAGACGAGGGTGGCGATGGCGTCCATGAGCCCGCCGATCGTGCTGCCTTCTTTGGCCATTGTGATGAAGACTTCGCCGGGGGAGCCGTCTTCGTAGAGGCCGGCGGTGATGTAGCCTTCGTGGCCGGCGACGTCGAACTTGTGCGTCTTGGCGTGACGCGTGTCGGGGAGGCGGCGGCGGAGGGGACGCTCGACGATCCGTTCCACGATCTTTTCGATGATGTGGGTGTGGGTCGGAGCCGGCTCGATGTTGTCGGGCTTCACGTCGGCCACGCCCACGGATGGCGATCCGTGGGCTTGCGATCCGTGGGCTTTGGTGGGATCCGTTGCTTCTACAACGGACGCGAGGGTTGCGGCGCGAGCCACCTGCGTCGCAACTTCCTCACGTCCTGCTTCCACGTTTTCCTCGTCGTCCTCTTCGGCCTTGTCCAGTTCGGTGTCGGACTTGATGTTGAGCGGTTGGCTGAGCTTGCTGCCGTCGCGATAGAGGGCGTTGGCCTTGAGGCCGAGCTTCCAGCTCAGCTCGTAGGCGCGCTTGATCTCGTCGATCGTCGCTTCGTTCGGCAGATTGATCGTCTTGCTGATCGCACCGCTGATGAACGGTTGGGCGGCGGCCATCATGCGGATGTGGCCGTCGGCGGGGATGAAGCGCACGCCGTGCCGGCCGCACTTGTTGGCGCAGTCGAACACGGGGAGATGTTCATCCTTCAGATGAGGCGCGCCTTCGATCGTTCCGCGGCCGCAGATGACGTCGTTCGCTTCGTCGATCTGCTTCTTGGTGAAGCCGAGCTTGCGGAGCAGGTTAAATCCGGGCGCCATGCGCTCGTCTTCGGTCACGCCGAGACGCGCGAGGGTATCCGGCCCGAACGACCACGCGCTGAACGCGAAGCCGATCTCGAACACGCCGGGGAGCGAATCTTCGACCTTGGTCAGCTCGGCGTCGGAGAGGCCGTGCGCCTTGAGCGATTCCCAGTTGATGTGCGGCGTGTCGTGCAGCGAGAGCGTGCCGAGCACGTACTTGAGGATGTCGTGAATCTGGTGCGAATCGTAGCCGAGATTCACGAGCGCGGGACGCAGCGATTGGTTGGCGATCTTGAAATACCCACCGCCGGCGAGCTTCTTGAATTTGACGAGCGCGAAGTCGGGTTCGACGCCGGTGGTGTCGCAATCCATCAGCAGGCCGATGGTGCCGGTGGGGGCGATGACGGTGGACTGCGCGTTGCGGTAGCCGTGACGTTCGCCGAGGAAGAGGGCGCGATCCCAGCATTCCTGGGCGCTGAGGAGAAGCTGCTTGGACGCGAGGGGATCGTTGGGCTCGAATTGTTTTGAATCAATTCCAACGGGCGCGATGTCGAGCGCTTCGTAATCACCCAGGGATTGCCATCCCTGGGCTTTCGATCCTACGTCGTAGGATGCGCGACGATGGTTGCGCATCACGCGCAGCATCTCGTTGCGGTTTTCGTGGAAGCCGGGGAAGGGGCCGAGCTCGCGCGACATCTCGGCGCT